>NZ_LR607202.1:0-79974 GCF_902162175.1 Bartonella saheliensis | reverse complement strand
TTATTATATCACTTAAAAATAACTCTGTTCAAAGAATTTTTAATATAGTCATCTAACCTTAAAAAATTACATAGTTTAAAAAATATACAAAATAAGTGAATAAGAGTTTATTCTTCTGCCCATTTTTTATAAAAACTTATGTGAAAATAGAAAAGTTTTTAAACAAGCTTTTAAGTTTATACACGAAAATATTGAATATTTTTGTAAATGCTAAGACCTATCAAAAATTTTTATTTTATAGGATAACGAGAAAGAAAATTGATAACACCTTTTTTATAAACTTTATCACCTACAGCAAGCATATGATCTCGATCAGGAATTGATAAAGCTTCACCACAAGGCAACAAAGCTGCTAATGGCTCTGCAGCACCACCAATCTCATCTAATGAACCAACAGCAACAAGTGCAGGTTGTTCAATTTTATAAATTTCAGACGCCGTTAACTCTTGTTTTGATGTGATAATGCAAGCAGCCAGAGCACGTCTATCACTTTTCGTTTGATCGGCAAATTTACGGAACATTAAACCACGCGTATTGGTAATGGTAGAGGGATCTTCCGCTAAAAGAGCCTCAGCAACAGGTTCCCAATTTCCTGCTCCCGTTACCATACCAATACCCAAACCACCAAAAATAACGCTGTTCACATATGTTGGATGTAAAAGAGCCATAAAAGCACTAATACGAGCTCCCATAGAATACCCCATAACATGGGCTTTAGATAATTCTAAATGCTGTAAGAGTTTGACCGCATCGCAAGCCATAGCTTGAGGTGTATAAAAGCTAGGATCATAGCTTTTAACTGAATCTCCATGCCCGCGGTTATCAAGAGCAATAACACGATATCCCGCTTCAGTGAGAATACGAAACCAACCCGTTGCATACCAATTCACCCAAGCAGAAGATCCAAAACCATGAATCAACAAAATAGGTGCACCTTGCCCTTCTTCTCGATAAGCAAAGCGCAAACCATCATATTCAAAAAAACGAACGTCCTCAGCTGTCATTGTTTATTACACTTTCCACAAATGACAGGATGAATAACACGTTGCCCTTTTTGTATCTGTTTTTCAGAAACTCCACCAGCGTTAATCTCAAGTGCAAAAGTCGCAGGAACGCCTGATGAAATGGTCTTTTTTGAAAATGGAGAAGTGTTCTCAATAATCGATACAATAACCCCTTCAGAATTTAAAAAGATCATATCTAAGGGCAACGGTGTATTGGCCATCCACATAAAAAACTTCTGTTCCTCTTCCGATTGATAACTCTCTTGCTGCTTTAAAAGCATTGCACGATCGCGTGGAAAATCAGTCCGATACATTAAACCAGCAGCTGCTTGAGAGGGGGTAAAAGCAATCTCTACATTATAAGAAATCGTACCTTGGTTTGTGTGTATCTCTAAAGGAATCGGATGAACAGGAATTTCCATGGACTTCTTCGCGACAACAATGGGTATTTCTAACATAAAAAATATCGCTAATAAAACAATATACCCTTTTTTAAAAGGCTTTAACATTCTTGTCTCCACCACAGAAAAATTTTTAATTTTGTTCTAAAATAAAAAATATCAGAGTTTAAAAACTAAAAACAAGGGAGTTCTTACCTTATTTTCGTTATTTTATTCAATAGATGCGTGCATTTTTTTATTTAGTTTATAAATTCACAAGAGCCATAACAAAGCTCGCCTATCGCTATTTATGTAATAACCACTCTTTTAAAACGCAGAAAAATACTGACGTCACTTGCAAAGTTTAATGAGCAGAGATTTAATGTGTTGCAAAAGGAAATCCTATATCTGGATAAATTTCTGCCGTCATCAAACCTTTTTCTCCTTTCCCAAAACGGACAAGAACAACTTGCCCTGAACGAAGCTCTGCTAAACCAAAACGACGCAACGTTTCCATATGAATAAAAATATCTTCTGTCCCCTGCCCACGACTAAGAAAACCGAAACCTTTGTCACGATTAAACCACTTAACAATTGCACGTTCTAGACCACTTTCTGGAGTAACAACAACATGAGTACGGGCTGGAACTTCTGATGGATGGACCGCTGAAGAACAATCGATAGATTTCACTTGAACGCACTTTAATCCTCGTTCCGTCTTTTCCACAGCACAAGTAACTTTAGCGCCCTCTAAAGCTGTTTGGAAACCATCTCTTCGCATGACTGTAACATGCAATAATATATCGGGAAAATGAGGCAAATCAGGTACAATAAATCCATAGCCCTTACTACCATCAAACCACTTAATGACACCACTGATTTCGATAATCTCCCCACAAGTACCTATACTATCCTCAGATAGGGAACAATCTTTTAATGCATCCTTACTCGTCATAATAACGTGATCCTGTAGCTTATAAATTCGATATTGATTCTCTATGTTTAAGTAAACATTGCTCTTGTATCAACACGCAAGCCCCAAGATAAGATTTCCCCATATTGTCGTATCTCTTACACGTTAATCTCAACATGAAATTTATAAAAAATATTTATAAAACTATTTGATTGTAGGCTTTACATATCCTACAAAAAAGGCCAAATAAAAAAGCTCATATGAAAGTTTTTTACATAATGATATTTTCATTAATGTGTAACTTGCATGATGAAGAAGTTCAATATAAGGTGCAAGAACAACAATTCAATTAAGGAAAATGCGCAATGCAATTGAAAAAAGTCCTTACGACAATCACCGCTTTTATGGCACTTACAGCAAATGTTTATGCGAGTGAGCCTATCAAAATTGGTGTTTATCTTCCATTAAGTGGTCAAAATGCCTTTGGAGGTCAGCTTGAAATTCGAGGGATCGAATTAGCCCATAAACAAGTCCCAGAAATTTTGGGACGCAAAGTAGAACTTGTTATTATTGATAATAAGTCAGATAAAGTGGAAGCGGCGAATGCTGTTATGCGTTTAACCGCAAGTGAAAAGGTAAGTGGAATCATTGGTAGCTATGGTTCTTCACTCTCACTAGCAGGTGGTGAAATATCTGAAAAAGCAAAGACTCCGACCATAGCAACTTCTTCAACGAGTCCCCTTGTTACACAGGGTAAAAAATATTATTTTCGTGCTTGTTTTATTGATTCCTATCAAGGAATCGGCGTTGCAACTTATGTAAGCCAAGTTTTAAAGGCAAAAAAAGCCGCTATCCTCAAAGATATTTCAAGTGATTATGCCATTGGGCTTGCAAGTTATTTTACGCGTGCTTTCAAAAAATTAGGTGGTGAAGTTATCTCAAATTTAAATTATAATTCTGGAGATCAGGATTTTTCAGCTGTTCTCACACAGATTATCGCAAAAAAACCGGATATTTTATTCATTCCATCTTACTTTTCTGAAGGTGCTATCATCATGAAACAAGCGCGTGAATTAGGAGCGAAGTTTCAAATTATGGGTGGAGATGCCATGGATAATCCAGAAACCATTACCATTGCAGGAAATGCGGCAGAAGGTTTCTTACATACGACACTCCCTTATAGTGAGGATATGCCAAATATGTCAGCCGCTGCACAAAAATTCACAGAGGAATGGAAAAAAGCTTATCCTGACAAAGAGCCAAATATCAATTCAGTTTTGGGATACACAAGTTATATGATGTTCATGAAGGCTATTGAAAATGCTGGCAGCGCTGATCGTGAAAAAATTACAACTGCGCTAAGCGAGTTAAAAGATTTTCAAACGCCTTTTGGTGATATGTCGATGGATAAAAATCATAACCCTACAATTCCTATTGGCATCATTAAAATACAGGATGGAAAACGTGTTTATTTAGAAGAAGTTAAACCTGCTTTTTAATGTAAGAATTGTATGTATTAAAATTGGAATGCAAAAATTGGTTGAGAATATTTTTCTCAACCAAAAGTTTAAAAAATTCTTATTATCCTATGTAAATTAACAAATGTGGAAGGATGAGAGATGAGCACTGAAATGTTCATCCAGTATTTTTTTAATGCACTGGCATTGGGGTCTCTTTATGGGCTTATCGCTATTGGTTACACCATGGTGTACGGTATATTGAGACTGATTAACTTTGCTCACGGTGATATCTTTATGCTGGGAGCCTATTTTGTTTTCTTTTCCACAATTAGCTTTATGCCTGCATGGGCAGCACTTCTTCTTTTGTTCCTCGCTGCTCTTATTTATTACTCAGTATTTATAGGATTTAAAAGGCGTCCTTCAATTTATTGGATTGCTGTTTTTTTAATTCTTGCGTTAGGGGTTGTTTATTATTTAAAAATCTCTCCACAAGATTTTACCCCAATCTGGATTTTAGCTCTTTGTTTTTCTATTTTTATTACAAGTGCAGTGGGGATTATTGTTGATCAACTCGCTTATAAACCTTTACGACATGCACCGCGTATTTCAGCGCTTATCGGTGCAATTGGTGTTTCTTTTTTTATTGAAAATCTTGCTACTGTACTTTTTAGTGGTGTTCCTAAAGGTGTAAAGCAACCAGATTTTCTGGTAACACCATTTTTATGGCACCTAGGATCAGAAGCAGAGGGCATCATTAGAATTGCTCCTATGTCATTGATTGTTCCCATTGTGTCATTGATTCTTATTGTTTTACTGTTATGGGTTATCCATAAAACAAAGCCTGGTCTTGCTATGCGCGCCATCTCTCATGATATTGAAACGACGCGTTTGATGGGGGTTTCTGTCAATAAAGTCATTGCATTTACATTTGGTATAGGCTCAGCACTTGCTGCTATAGCCGGCATTATGTGGTCTTTACGCTATCCTCAAATTCAGCCTTATATGGGCGTTCTTCCTGGTCTTAAAGCCTTTATCGCTGCTGTTATCGGGGGTATTGGTTCGATACCAGGAGCAATGTTGGGAGGATTATTATTAGGGTTTATTGAAATTATGATTATCGCATTTTTCCCCGCGCTATCTGGATATCGTGATGCCTTCGCTTTCATTTTATTGATTCTGATTTTATTGGTATTGCCCACAGGATTAATGGGTAAAAAAAGTCAGGAGAAAATCTAATGGCAAAGTCAGCGACAATTTTTTTATCGTGTATCAGTATTTTCGTTCTTATAGGTTTTTTATTCTATGCGGATAACCATTTTAATGACTATACACTTCGTATCATCAATCTAATTGCTATTAATGCGATTTTGGCAATTTCACTTAATTTGATTTATGGCTTTACAGGGATGTTTTCTCTTGGACATGCCGGTTTTATGGCTATCGGCTCTTATGTCTGCGCAATTTTACTTCTTTCCCCTGAACAAAAAGAGATGATGTGGATTCTTGAGCCTATCGCTGAACCATTATCCCATCTACAATTTCCTTTTTTTATCGCTGTTGTTATCAGTGGTTTGTGTGCAGCAATTATTGGTTTATTAATTGCTTTGCCGATATTACGTCTTGGTGGTGATTATCTCGGAATTGCAACATTGGGTTTTGCAGAAATTATCCGCATTTTCATTACGAATGCAACATCTCTCACAAATGGTTCTTTAGGAATCAAAGGAATACCTCAAAATGCAACATTATGGTGGAACTATGGTTGGTTAGCATTTACAATTCTCTTTATTGTTCTCTTACTGCGAAGCAATACGGGTAATGTATTACGGGCTATTCGTGATGATGAAATTGCTGCAAAAACGATGGGAATTAATGCTTTTTTCTACCGTAGCTTTTCTTTCACTGTTGGGGCATTTTTTGCAGGAATAGGTGGCGCATTAATGGCTGCTCTTATTTCAACCATTGATCCGAAAATGTTTAATTTTTTGCTCACTTTTAATATTTTGATGATTGTCGTTGCTGGGGGTCTTGGTTCAATTACAGGAAGCATTATTGGCAGTATTATTATTACCGTCATGCTTGAATGGCTTCGTATTATTGAAAGTCCATTTGACTTAGGCTTTATACATATTCCAGAAACGCCAGGACTTCGCATGGTTGTTTTCTCTCTTTTATTGCTGGTAATTATTTTATTTTGGAGAAAAGGGTTGATGGGACAACGTGAATTCTCATGGAATGGGATTTATAGCTTTTTAGTACGCAAAAAGTTTTCTAAGTCTGAGGGAAAACTATGAACGACACTCTTCTTTCACTCAATGATATTGTAATGCGTTTTGGCGGATTAATTGCTGTCAATAATGTTAATATGGCCATTAAACGAGGAAGCATAACTGGATTAATTGGTCCCAATGGTGCCGGAAAAACAACAGTTTTCAATATGATTTCTGGGTTTTATGCCCCTACAAGTGGGACTATTCTTTTTGATGAACAAAAAATTTCTGGGGAACCTCCTTATATTGTCTGTCGGCGTCATATTGCCAGAACATTTCAAAATATTCGTCTTTTCTCAGGGTTAACGGTTTTGCAGAACGTTATGGTAGGCGCTCATGTCCGTCAAAAATATCCTTGGTTTTATTCAGCTCTCTTTTTTTCAAAAGCAATGAAAGAAAAAAGAGAAGTTTATAAAAATTCCATGGAGCTTCTTGAACGACTACAACTTGATCATCTTGCTAATCAATTGGCAACAGCTTTACCTTATGGTGTACAACGGCGTTTAGAAATCGCACGTGCTTTAGCCACAAGACCTAAATTACTTCTTCTTGATGAACCTGTCGCTGGCATGAATCCGCAAGAAAGTGAAGATCTTAGAAAATTTATAGCAAAAGTGCAAAAAGACTTTGATCTTACAATTCTTCTTATTGAGCACGACATGAAAGTGGTTATGGGGCTTTGCCAACATATTTTGGTTATGGAATATGGCTGTTGCATTGCCAATGGCACACCAGATGAAATTCGTAATGACCCAAAAGTTATTGAAGCTTATCTTGGCGGAGATGTTTATGGATATTCTTAAAATAAAAAATCTTCACGTTCATTATGGCGCCATTAAAGCTGTCCAAAATCTTTCTATGTCCATAAAAAAAGGAAGTATTGTTACTTTAATTGGAGCTAATGGTGCAGGAAAAAGCAGTATTGTACGCTCTATTACAGGACTTAATCGCTCTGTTTATGGAGAAATTACCTATAATGGCGAATCAATTGTTAAAAAATCACCAGAAGAGATTTTGCGATTAGGAATTGCTCTCAGCCCTGAAGGGCGACGTATTATGCCCCATCTCACTGTTTTAGAAAATCTTCATCTGGGTGCTTATATCCGTCATGATAAACAGGGAATTTCTCGTGATATTGAATGGATATTTGATCTTTTCCCGCGCCTACGTGAAAGATCAAAACAGTTGGGAGGAACAATGTCAGGTGGGGAACAACAAATGGTTGCTGTAGGGCGCGCGCTCATGAGCAATCCTGATATGGTGATATTAGATGAACCCTCATTGGGATTAGCCCCCCTTCTTGTCCAGGAGATTTTCTCGATTATCCGGAAAATTAATGATATGGGAAAAACTGTTCTTCTTATTGAACAAAATGCATTTGCTGCACTTTCTATCGCTAATTATGCTTACATTTTAGAGGTAGGGCATATTTTATTTCACGGTGAAGGAAAAGCTATGCTTTCTGATCCGCGTGTTAAAGAAGCCTATCTTGGTGGATAAAGACAAAAATTAAGGAAATAGAGTCCATTCCTCCTCACTTTTAAGAGAGCATTTCTCATCATTGATGAGAAATGCTTTTCAGTTCGATGATTATATCCACCATTTTTCCGCACAAAATGTTCCTGCGGCTTTTTCAATAATATGCGCTATTTGAAAAATGACTTCTTCAGCAAAAGGTTTACCAATCAATTGTAATCCTAGAGGTAAACCATTTGATGACAAACCAGCAGGAACAGAAATTCCTGGTAAACCAGCCATATTAACCGGTACTGTAAAAATATCATTAAGATACATTGCGACAGTATCATTTTTTATTTTTTCATCAGCAATACCAAAGGCAGGTGTTGGCGTTGCTGGTGTAAGAATAGCATCAATGCCTGAATCAAAACATTGGTCAAAGTCACGTTTTACAAGTGTTCTTACTTTTTGAGCTCTTAAATAACAGGCATCATAATAGCCTGATGAAAGAACATAAGTTCCAACCAAAATACGCCGTTTGACTTCATCACCAAAACCAACAGAACGCGTATTTTCATACATTTCAATGATATCTTTTCCAGGCACACGCAAACCAAAACGGACACCATCATAACGCGCTAAATTAGAAGAGGCTTCTGCAGGAGCTATAATATAATAAGAAGGTAGAGCATATTTTGTATGAGGTAAAGAAATATCGTGTATTTCAGCGCCTGCATCTTTTAACCAATTTATTCCATTTTGCCAAAGTTTAATAATTTCAGAAGACATTCCATCCAGATAATATTCTTTTGGAATACCAATTTTCATTCCTTTAATTGATTGACCAAGATAACTTTCATAATCAGGAACTGGTAAATTCATAGAAGTAGAATCTTTTTCATCAAAAGAGGCCATTGATCTGAGTAAGATAGCACAGTCACGAACATCTCTTGCAATAGGTCCAGCTTGATCAAGGGATGAAGCAAACGCGACAATGCCCCATCTTGAACAACGTCCATAAGTTGGCTTTATTCCTACAGTCCCCGTAAAAGCTGCTGGTTGACGTATTGAGCCACCTGTATCTGTTGCCGTTGCACCTGCACAAATTTGTGCGGCAACAGCGGCAGACGATCCCCCCGAAGAACCACCGGGGACGAGTTTTTCATTCGAGCCTTTTTTCCTCCATGGATTAATAACAGGACCATAATATGATGTTTCATTAGAGGACCCCATAGCAAACTCATCCATATTAAGTTTCCCTAGCATGATAGCACCATCTTGCCATAAATTAGCCGTAACGGTTGATTCATAGGGCGGTTTAAAACCATCAAGAATATTTGAACAGGCTTGAGTATGAACACCACGGGTTGCAAAAAGATCTTTAACTCCTAAGGGAATTCCTTCCAAAATTCCCCCCTCTCCTCTCGCCAAGCGATCCTCTGATTCAGCAGCCATTTTTCTTGCTTGCTCTGCTGTTATTGTTACATAAGCATTCAAAGTAGGATTAGCCAGTTCAATTGCTTTTAAATAAGCTTCTGTTAATTCCGTTGCTTTGAACTCTTTTTTGATAAGAGCATCACGAGCTTGTGCAATTGTGAGGTTTGTTAAATCAGTCATATTGGTTCTCAAATTTCAAAAATATAAAAAGTTACTCAACAATTTTTGAGACAAGAAAAAAATTTTCTTCTGTAACAGGGGCATTGGCAACAATATCTGCTACTTTATTGCCATCTGTAACACGATCTTCACGCATTTGTAGAGGCATCGGTATTAGAGATGTTAATGGTTCAACTTCACTGACATCAACTTCATTTAATTGCTCTACAAAACCTAGAACAGAATTGAATTTTTTTGTCATAGGTTCTACTTCATTATCGTGGACGGCAATCCGCGCTAAACGAGCAACCCGCTTGACGGTTTCTTGATCAACAGACATACACTTCTACGCCTTTCTATTTTTTTGTTTTATGCATTGATCTTTATTCTCGCTATACAAGGCTGCGCTTGCAAGCGCAAGAATATTAGATAACATGAATAAAGAATATAATTATAGATCTGTAACATAAAAAAACGTATTATAATCCTTATGACTGTTATTAATATCAATGAAGTTATGACACATCTTTTGCCTGGACAAACAATAGCAGGCTTAGATTTTGGGACAAAAACGATTGGAATTGCAATTTCTGATATGGGGCTGACTGTTTCTAATCCGCGTCCTGTTCTCCAGCGAAAAAAATTTACAGAAGATGCCCACACACTGATTAAGATTTTTGATCGTGAAAATGTAGGCGTTATTATCATTGGCTTACCTCTTAATATGAATGGAAGCAGTGGATCTCGTGTTCAAGCAACCAAAGCTTTTGTGAGCAATATGAAAAGGCATACAAAAATTCCATTTGTTTTTTGGGATGAACGCTTATCAACCATTGCAGCAGAGCGCTCTCTTTTAGAAATGAATGTATCACGCGCTAAAAGAGCAAGCAGAATTGATTCGGCGGCCGCTGCTTTTATATTGCAAGGTGCTCTCAATAGAATTCAAAACTTTCATCATATAGAAGGATAGAGAACATTGAGCAAATGTCCTGCATTATAGCGTGCAATGAGCATCCCATAAGAAGATCT
Source organism: Bartonella saheliensis (assembly GCF_902162175.1). NCBI lineage: Bacteria > Pseudomonadati > Pseudomonadota > Alphaproteobacteria > Hyphomicrobiales > Bartonellaceae > Bartonella > Bartonella saheliensis. The sequence goes on along the minus strand of NZ_LR607202.1, from coordinate 69,864 downwards.
CCATTGTCCACCAAGGCGGCTTTCCATATAGGCATTTGCAACATGTTCTATATCCGTAGAACGTAATGACGCAGCAGCTGCTGCATAAGCTACTTGTTCAACAAAAAATCTTCCTGCTCCTTCATTTGCCGCAGCCATATCACCGGCAGACTTAATAATTTCAATGGCGCGGGGTCCTGCTGGTCCAATATCAAGAGCAATTTTTTCTAACAATTTCTGAAACAATCCCGGTGCTTTTTCAGCAATAAGAATGGCATCCTTTACCAATTGATTAGCAGAACTATTTCTCACAATTCGCGCAGGTCCATTATGCAACATTTGTGATAATGGATTATTCTCTATAAAGCTTTCAATACCAAGCTGTGCAATAATTTCACCAATAATAGGCACAACCAATTGACTGACGTGATAAGCAATAATAGGTGTCATAATGCGCGCGAAAGCGGCTTCAGAACGGTCATTTGCTGCATTGTCAAAGGCTCGCGCTAAACGCAAAACCAATGCTTGTGACGCAGCAATATCTAATGCAATATCTGCAAAAATACGTTCTGTTAGTGGTGGTAAAGGCTGATTTGGCATTTTTTTTCGGAAAAAATCTATACCAAATTGAAGGGCCGCACGCAAAACACCTGCCGATATGACAGATTGATCAAAACGCATCATCGTCTCGATATCTTTAATGACTTTAAGGCCTTCTCCAGCATTCCCCAAAAGCCAGCCATAACTGCCTTGAAAATCAACAACCCCCTCTGGTGTTAAATGTTCTCCAGAACGCTGAATTAAATGACGAATCGATATCATTCCATTTAGTGCACCATTTTCCTGTATACGTGGAACAAAAAAGCAACTTAAATGACCATTTAAATCTGCACTAACAAGATATCCATCAGCTGTAGGATTAATAACATTGGTTTTTACGACATTTAAGCGATACAGATCGCGTTCCATATTTTCATCGAAAGAAATTTTCTTAACGCTTGGAAAATTGAAAGCATATTGTCCAATATCATCAAAGGCACACGTCAGAGAAGCAGATTTTTTATGATGAATAGGCTTTGATGAGGAATCATATTGGCGTGACAAAAGGACATTTTGCCATTTTTTGAAGAGATCACTATCACTAATTAAGACAGCAATCGCTGCACTCGTTATAATAACCTCATTCAAATGCCCTGTTTCTAAACCAGCAGATAAAGCTAAACGAATCGCACGTGCTTGATAGCGTACTCCATTTTCTGAAGAAGTATTTTCCCAAAGCGAGCTAACCAACCCTGCTTGTCTAGAGTATTTTTGAAGCTCTTGATAGGAAGAATGTATTTCTAATTTTTCTGTCTGTTGCCCCCATTCATCGTTATAATACAACAAAGGCTTATAATGATTCGCTGAGCAAGAAAGCTTCCATGCTTCTTGACTTGCAGCAAAATCCCCTATTTCTTCAAAGCTTGCTAGTAAAAACTTAGGTAAAGTAGAGGCTATACGAAACATAAGCGTATCGCTAAGAAATGTATTTTTTCGACGAGCATTTTGCGCAGAGACAGCACTCATAAGTCTATTCCTATATTCAAATCATTCATATCATAGACTATTTGTCTTTTTAGAGTTAAGAAACATTTATCATATTCAAACAAATGCTTGTTTAATCCGTTTTAAAGAGAGATAAAGAAGAATGCTATGATTCAAGATAATTTTTTTCCACTTTTCCCTCATGAACATCTTTTAGCTATTAAAGATCTGAGTGTACAAGATCTTAATACATTGCTTGATCGAGCAGAAGCAAACATTATTCTTTCTAACAAAATTGATAAAACAAAATCTATTTTGTATGGGCGGACTCAAATTAATCTCTTTTTTGAAGCCTCTACGCGAACACAATCTTCTTTTGAATTAGCAGGCAAAAGGTTGGGAGCAGACGTGATAAGTGTTGCGATCGGCAACTCATCTGTAAAAAAAGGGGAAACGTTACTTGATACAGCTGCAACACTTAATGCGATGAAGCCAGATATACTGGTTTTTCGCCATAGCAGTGCAGGAGCAGCAGCTCTATTAGCACAAAAAGTTGATTGTTGTGTCATTAATGCCGGTGATGGTGCTCATGAACACCCAACCCAAGCTTTATTAGATGCTCTCACCATTAAAAGAGCAAAAGGTCATATTGAAGGATTAACGGTTGCCATTTGCGGAGATATCTTGCACTCGCGTGTCGCACGTTCCAATATCCTCAGTCTTAATGCTTTTGGGGCCCGTGTTCGTGTTGTTGCGCCTTCCACGCTCTTACCCACAGGGATTGCCGATATGAGTGTTGAGGTTTTTAACACCATGAAAGAGGGACTTAAAGACGCTGATGTTATCATGATGTTACGCTTACAGCATGAACGGATGGCAGGTTCTTTTATTCCCTCCATACGTGAGTATTTTCATTATTTTGGCTTACATAAAGAAAATTTGGCTTATGCTAAAAATGATTGCATTATTTTGCATCCTGGTCCCATAAACCGTGGTGTGGAGATTGCATCCGATATAGCCGATGGACCACAAAGTATGATTCATACACAAGTAGAAATGGGAATTGCAGTGCGTATGGCCGTCATGGAAGCTTTATTAGATTCACGCTTGAAGATCAATGGAGAAAAAAAATGATAAAACCAATTGTTTTTCAAAAGGCTCGTATTATTGATCCTTCACGCGCACTCGATGAAATTGGTACAGTTATTGTTGAAAATGGACGGATTACAGCCGCTGGAAAAGAAGCTTTGAATCAAGGAATCCCTGCAGAAGCAGAAGTTATTAATGCACAAAACAAAGCAATTCTTCCTGGACTTGTTGATGCGCGTGTTTTTGTTGGAGAACCAGGAAATGAAAATCGTGAAACAATTGCATCTGCAAGTCAAGCCGCAGCAGCAGGTGGTATTACTTCCTTTCTTATGATGCCAGACACGCACCCAATTATTGATAATGTTGCCCTCGTTCAATTTATTAAGCGCACAGCAGAGGAAATGTCATCGGTCAATATTTATCCCGTTGCGGCAATCACACAAGGTTTCAACGGACAAGAAATAACCGAATTTGGTTTGCTTAAAGATGCAGGAGCCATTGCTTTTAGTGAAGGAAAAAAAACACTTCAAAATTCATCTGTTATGCGACGTGCAATGACTTATGCACGCGATTTTGATGTTCCCTTGATGCATGAAACACAAGATAAGGACCTTACAGGACAAGGTGTCATGAATGAAGGATTGCTCGCTAGTTGGCTAGGGCTTCCTGGCATCCCTCGTGAAGCAGAAGTTATCCCACTTGAAAGGGATCTGCGCTTAGCGACATTAACGCAAACCCGCTATCATGCCGCACAGATATCGACAGCGCTCTCTGCTGATGCCCTTCGCTTAAGCAAGCAGCGCAGTGAGAAAATTTCAGCCGGTGTATCGATAAATCATTTATCTCTCAATGAAAATGATATTGGTCAATATCAAACTTCTTTTCGCTTTATGCCCCCATTGCGTACAGAAGAAGACCGGATAGCACTGATTGAAGCAATAAAAGATGGAACGATAGATATCATTGTCTCTTCCCATGATCCTCAGAGTATTGACACAAAATATTTGCCATTCAACGATACAGTAGCTGGTGCTGTTGGTATGGAGACCTTATTGAGTGCAACTTTGCGTCTTTATCATGATGAGAGCCTATCTCTTCTCCGGATAACTGAGCTTTTGTCAACGGCGCCTGCAAAGCTCTTTGGACTCGATGCAGGGACGCTTAAAAAAGGTGCTTATGCAGACTTTATTGTAGTTGATCTTGAAGAACCATGGGTTGTTTCGACAAAGAAGTTTTATTCACGTTCAAAAAATACGCCTTTTGAAAATGCACGTTTTCAAGGACGTGTCCTCCAAACCTTTGTAAAAGGGAAATCCGTTTTTAAACTTGATCAACCAACGTAATGAGATTTTTGAATGAATGAAGCAGAAATATTTTTTCAGTCCACTCCATGGTTTATTTTCCTTGTCTCTTATCTCATTGGCTCAGTTCCATTTGGTCTTTTGTTTACGAGATTGGCCAAACTTGGCGATATAAGAGCAATCGGTTCTGGCAATATTGGAGCAACAAATGTTTTACGAACAGGAAATAAAAAAGTTGCTGCTCTAACACTTCTTTGTGATATGTTGAAAGGAGCTATCGTTGTTTTCGTTATAAAATTCTTTAATGATCCGCTCGACAAGAGTATCCTTGTTTCTCTAGCGGGTTTTTTTGCTTTCTTAGGACACCTTTTTCCCGTATGGCTTAAATTTAAAGGTGGCAAAGGTGTTGCGACCTATTTAGGGGTTTGCTTAGGAGTGTATTGGCCCGCAGCAATTATTTTTATTATTGTATGGAGTGCGATTTTTCTCCTCATGCGTTATTCTTCATTATCTGCACTTATTGCCGTTACAGTGACGCCGATATTTGTTTTTTATTTTTCCGATTTTTATTTCTGTTGTATACTGATCGCGATGAGCCTATTTGTGTTTATAAAACATTATGCAAATATCAGTAGATTATTAAGCGGGGAAGAAAGTAAGATTGGTACGCAAAACAGAGATAAATAAAGGAATCCTGCTTACTGATCGTCAACGTCTAAGCTGGTTACGGTTATTGCGCAGTGAAAATATTGGAGCTGTTAGTTTTCGCAACCTCATTGATCATTATAAAACAGCAGAAAATGCTTTAGCAGCGCTGCCAGAGCTTATTAGAAAAGGGGGTGGTTCTGCATCTATTAAAATAGCAAGCTTAGAAGATGCAGAAAAAGAAATACAAGAAGCTGAAAGATTAGGTGTTCGGTTTATCGGTATGGGAGAACCAGATTATCCAGCTTTTCTGAAAGTTACAGAAGCCCCTCCGCCGCTTATTGCTATCAAAGGTAATGTTTCAGTTTTTCAAAAAACGTCTATTGGCATTATAGGCTCTCGAAATGCTTCAGCTGCTGGGAAAAAGCTTACAGCTCAATTTGCGCATTTTCTTGGAGAAGCAGATTTTGTAATAATTTCTGGGCTCGCTCGTGGAATTGATAGCGTTGCGCATCAAGCAAGCTTAAAAACAGGAACTGTTGCAGTCATGGCTGGGGGAATTGATCATATCTATCCTCCTGAAAATAAAAAGTTGTATGAAGATATCATCGCCAATGGTGGAGCTATCATCAGCGAAATGCCCATCTCTTGGAAGCCACGTGCTATCGATTTTCCAAGAAGAAACCGTATTATTGCAGCTCTCTCACTTGGTCTGTTGGTTGTGGAGGCAGCCCTGCGTTCAGGGTCCTTAATTACTGCACGTCAAGCAGCTGAAATGGGACGGTTGATTTTTGCCATTCCCGGTTCTCCACTTGATCCAAGGTCTGTTGGTACAAACAACCTTCTCAAGGACGGTGCTCTCCTCACCACACATCCTTCTGACATCATAGAAACACTTACGCCATTAATTTCATCGCTTCCAAATTCCCAACTCAATTTTTTTGAGGAAGCATCCTCTTTACAACTTGAAAAGGAGAATTTTAATCCAGCAGACGAAAAAAACTCTCATCCCTCTTTAATAGATGATGATACAGCACGCGCAGCAGTTCTCTGTGCTCTCTCGACAACACCAATCGACATAGATACACTCAGTACCCACGCAAATGTCCCTCTCCCAACTCTCTACCTCTTATTGGTAGAACTCGAGCTTGCTGGAAAGCTTATTCGACACTCTGGTGGTTATGTGTCATTGTCGAATCTTGATCTTCCCCAAGAGCCTCAGCACTATTAATAATGCTTTGCCCTTCTTTGGCAACCATATCCAAAAGCAATGCTAAAAGCGGACTATGCGCCTGACGCGCCATCTGATTCATTTGCTTTGACATGTCTGTAATATATTGGATAACTTTCAAATGATTTATAAACATAATCCTCTATCCTCGAGCATTTCCCCTCCTACCTCTCAATAGACGTTATCTTAGTATTTGGCCGTACGCTTTTGTAATAACAGTAAAAAATAAATCGTGTAATTCTATATAGGGTGCGCTTTAATAATAACAATCACAAGTTGTACAATATTCATGTTTTTTATATGGCTAATATTTTTTTTATGTGTTCTTAAGCAATTGCCATTAGCTATTCACGTGAAAGGCGTTTATAAAAAAGTTTTTATTTCAATATTCGGGTAAAATTATGAATATCGTTATCGTTGAATCTCCAGCAAAAGCAAAAACAATTAATAAATATCTTGGATCTCAATACAAAGTTGTCGCATCATTTGGACATGTTCGTGATTTACCTGCAAAAGATGGCTCCGTTTTACCGGATCAAGATTTTTTGATGAAATGGGATATAGATTCTGCTGCTGCTAAACGTTTAAATGAAATAGCAAAAGCCGTTAAAGAAGCCGATAGCCTTATCTTAGCAACAGACCCTGATCGTGAAGGAGAAGCTATTTCGTGGCATATTCTGGATGTTCTTCATCAAAAAAAAGTTTTAAAAGATAAACCTATTAAAAGAGTTGTCTTTAATGCCATTACGAAGAAGTCTGTGCTTGATGCTATGAACAATCCACGTGATATTGATATATCACTTGTCGATGCCTATCTTGCACGTCGTGCTCTCGATTACCTTGTTGGTTTTACACTTTCACCTGTTTTATGGCGTAAACTGCCTGGTGCACGCTCGGCTGGACGTGTTCAGTCGGTTGCTTTGCGGATTATTTGTGACCGTGAATCAGAAATAGAACATTTTATCAAAGAAGATTATTGGTCCATTACAACACAGTTAAAAACCATCAGAAATGATTATTTCCAAGCAAGATTGACAATGTTTAATCAAAGAAAGATTGGCAAACTTGATATTCAATCTCAAGAACAAGCAGATCAAATTCGCCTTATGTTGGAGGAGGCCCACTATCACACACTCAGTGTTGAAGCAAAACCTACAAAAAGAAATCCTTTTCCTCCCTTTACAACCTCTACACTACAACAAGCAGCTTCTTCAAAATTAGGCTTTTCAGCTTCTCGCACAATGCAAATTGCCCAAAAGCTTTATGAAGGGATTGAAATTAACGGTGAAATGGCGGGGCTTATTACTTATATGCGTACTGATGGTGTGCAAATGGCGCCAGAAGCCATTGATACAGCAAGAAAAGTAATTCATGAATCTTTTGGAAAGAACTATGTTCCTGAAAAACCGCGTTTTTATTCAACAAAGGCAAAAAATGCACAAGAAGCACACGAAGCAATCCGTCCAACAGACTTTCAAAGGTCTCCCAACCAAGTCCGCAATTTTCTCGACACTGATCAGGCAAAACTCTATGAGCTGATATGGAAGCGCGCTATTGCCAGCCAAATGCGTTCAGCTGAAATTGAACGTACAACCGTTGAAATTGAAGCCCAGCAAGGAGACAACCGTGCAAATCTTCGTGCAACTGGATCTGTTGTTCGTTTTGACGGATTCATTTCCGTCTATACGGATCAACGAGACGAAGAAAATAATGAAGAAAATGAAACAGCACGTTTACCACAAATAAACACAGGTGAAGCACTTACAAAAGAAAAAGTTGAATCTGTACAACATACTACAGAGCCCCCTTCCCGTTATTCTGAAGCCTCATTAATTAAAAAACTTGAAGAATTAGGAATTGGTCGTCCTTCAACGTATGCCTCTACATTGGCAACATTGAGTGATCGTGGATATATTGTCATTGATAAGCGAAAACTGATTCCTGATGCTAAAGGGCGTATTGTTACAGCCTTTCTTGAAAACTTCTTTAATCGCTATGTAGAATACGGTTTCACAGCAGATCTTGAAGAAAAGCTGGATCTTATTTCTGATGGCAAGCTTTCTTGGAAAGATGTGTTGCGTGATTTTTGGGATGGATTTAATGCATCTATTAGCAATATCCAAGAACTTCGTATCGCCAATGTCCTTGATGTTTTAAATGTAACATTAGCACCTCTCGCCTTTCCTGAACGCGAAGATGGAAGTGATGTACGTTCCTGTCCTCTGTGTAAAAATGGTCAATTATCCTTAAAACTTGGTCGTTATGGTGCTTTTGTTGGCTGTTCCAATTATCCTGAATGTAAATATACACGCCAACTTGGGACAGATACAGAAGAAGAAAATAAAGCTGTGCACAATGAGGAACCTGTGATGCTTGGTATTGATCCTCAAACAGGAAAAGATATTTCCCTTCGCAATGGCCGTTTTGGTCCCTATATTCAACTTGGTGAAAACAAAGAAGCCAAACGTGCAGGATTACCAAAAGAATGGCAGGCGGAAAATATCACTCTTGATAAAGCCTTGGCTTTACTCTCCCTTCCTCGTGAAATTGGTATTCATCCCGAAACTGGTAAAATGATCACGGCGACAATTGGACGCTATGGTCCCTATCTTAGTCATAATGGAAAATCTGCGCGCCTTCTTCATGCGGATGAAGTTTTTGATATTGGTATCAATCGCGCTGTTACAGTATTGGCAGAACAACAAGAAAATAAAACCAAGCAAAGCAGAACAACATCTGCTGCACTCGCAACATTAGGAGAACACCCCGAAGGAGGAACTATCACTGTGCGCAATGGACGTTATGGTCCTTATGTCAATTGGGGGAAAGTTAATGCAACATTGCCAAAAGATAAAGATCCCATTAGTGTAACCCTTTCAGAGGCATTAGAACTTATATCGGATAAAGCGTCGCGTAAAAAAACAACGTCAAAAAAAGCTTCTTCCAAAACAAAAGCAAAAACAAAAGAGACATAAAATTTGGCTAAAGGTGAAAAAAACGTAAAACTCCTCTCCTCAGTTAGGGGAAAAAAATTGCCCAATAGGGAAGAAATTCTTTCCTTTATCAATGAAAACTCTAATCGATTAAGTAAACGAGAAATAGCCAAAGCTTTTAATTTAAAAGGCGATTCTCGTATCTGGCTTAGAGACATATTACGTGCATTAAAGGATCAAAATCTTATATCTAAACAGCGCAAAAGAGCAATAAACAAAGGAAAATTATCCCCTGTTGCTTTAGTAAAAATTAGTGGACGCGATGAAGACGGTAGTTTTATTGCACAACCTCTTGAATGGGAAGATACGCCAAAGCCCAAAATTGAAATACATTCTTTTCGTCACATAAAAGGAGGGAGCATTGGCGTTGGAGATCATCTTCTTGTAAAAGTTTTTCGAAATAAAAATTCTCAAAATCCCCCTTATATGGGGCGAATTATTCGTAAAATTGATCTATCCCCAAAGAGTACATTTGGTGTTGTACGAAAGTTAGAAAATAATCAATGGCGCCTCGATCCTATAGACCGCAAAACCAATGAGCTCATGGTTGAAATGTCTCCAGAAATGAAGATTGAAACGGGTGATCTCGTTGAAGTTGAAATTAAAAAAAATACTGGTTATGGACTGAAAACTGCGCAAATAAAAAATGTTTTAGGGCATATTAAGAGTGAGAAAACACTCTCAATGATTGCTCTTCTTTCAAAAGGCATTCCTTATATTTTTCCAGAAAGCGTTCTTGAGGAAGTTAAACATATCAAAGCTGCTAATATGGATAATCGTGAAGATTGGCGACAATTACCATTTATTACGATTGATCCACCAGATGCGAAAGACCATGATGATGCAGTCTATACAAGCAAGGATAAGGACCCAACAAATAATGGGGGATGGATTATTATTGTGGCCATTGCAGATGTTTCTTACTATATCAAAACAGGAAGTGCTTTAGATAAAGAAGCATTAAAACGCGGAAATTCAGTTTATTTTCCTGATACCGTTGTACCAATGCTGCCTGAACGTCTTTCTCATGATTTATGTTCTCTATGTGAAGGAAAAGAAAGACCAGCTTTAGCCGTTCGTATGATTTTTGATGCAAATGGTCATAAACTAAAACATAGTTTTCATCGTATTATGATGCGTGTAAAAGCCAAACTCTCCTACCAAGAAGTACAATTGGCAAGAAAGGGACATATCCATAAAAAAAATGCTCCCCTTCTTGAGAATATCCTGCAACCCTTATGGGAAGCCTATGCATGTCTTAAAATCGCGCGAAATCGTCGACAGCCCCTAGAATTAGAAATAGCAGAAAAAAAGGTTATTCTTGATCAAAATGGATGCATCCAAGATGTTGTGAGTGAAGAACATTTAGAAGCTCATCGTTTGATCGAAGAGTTTATGATACAAGCCAATATTGCAGCTTCTGAAACATTAAAAAAACATCATCAGGCCTTCATTTATCGTATTCATGACAAACCTTCTCTTGGCAAACAAGAAATATTGCGGAATTTTCTTCAAAGTTTAGGAATATCCCTCTCAAAAAGTGCTGAATTAACATCAGCACGCCTTAATAGAATTTTAGAAAAGGTCGCTCATACGGAACAACAAGAACTCGTCAATCAAGTTATATTGCGTTCACAATCACAAGCAGAATACAATCCTAAAAATAGTGGTCATTTTGGTTTGAATTTGCAGAACTATACACATTTTACATCACCAATTCGCCGTTATGCTGATCTCATTATTCATCGAGCACTCATTAAAGCTCTCAAACTAGGAAATGATCAATTAACGAATACACAAGAACAAAACCTTGAAGACATCGCTACGCAAATTTCTTTATACGAGCGCCGTGCAATGATCGCTGAAAGAGAAACGATTGATCGGCTTGTTGCACACTATTTAACGAATAAAATTGGCCGTGTTTTTACAGGACGCATTTCTGGAGTCACAAAAGCAGGGCTTTTTATTTCTCTTGATAAACTCAATACAGATGGTTTTGTTCATATTTCTACACTTAAAAATGACTATTATCATTTTGATGAAGCACAACATATCCTTATAGGACAACATAGCCACAAAGGCTATCAGCTCAGTGATATTGTAAAGGTAAAACTTATAACCGTACAACCTTTTGCTGGTGCTTTAAGCTTTGAGCTCTTAACAGAACCTCGTCCAATAAAATTTTCATCAATGTCCTACCATAAAAACAAATTAAAAAAACAAAAGCGCCGTTTTTATGGAAAAAGAAAATATTAATTAATAAATAAGCTCATAATGATTTAAACTAAGAAACTGTCTATAATATTGAATATCGATAGCATTTTTATATACAATATGCTTTCTTTGGCATATTAAGAGCATATGTTTTATTTTATATTAAAAGTATTACAGAGTTTTTTTATACTCAATGAAGAGAGAAAATCTGCAAAAGTTAGTTTGATCTTTCTTTCATTTTAGCTCGCCTTTTCGTTGTTTGGATCAACATAAAGTACCTTAAGCCACTCTCATGAAAAAAATTTTTGACTTTCAAAATAATTCTTTGCGTGCAATTATTGCCGCTATTACAACCATTGGTATTGTTGGAACAGCATTGGCAATGGGGACACAACTTGTCTCTCTTCTTATGGCAGAGAAAGGGCTTTCCAACAGTACGATCGGCTATAGTGGAACAGTTGGTGGAATCGCCACAATTATTGCAGCTATTTTTACATCTCGAATTGCTTTATGTTTAGGCATCGCTCAAACAATATTACTTATGATGGCGATAGGATCTCTAAGTTTTTTAGGATTCTATTTTTTTGAATTCATATGGGGTTGGTTCATTTTAAAATTTATATTGCATTTTACTATGACAGTTATGTTTATCCTATCAGAGTTTTGGATCAACAGTTATGCTCCCCCTAAAAAACGCGGTTTGATCCTTTCTCTTTATGCCATTGTCTTAGGGTTAGGGTTTGTGATCGGTCTAACATTGCTAGGAAAAGTGGGAACACAAGGATTTATTCCTTTTGCGGTGGGTTATAGCCTTATTATACTTGCTACTATACCAATTCTTGCAGCTTGGAAATTAAGTCCAGAATTTCAAAAAAATCAATATACGCCATTTTTTCGTTATCTTTTTCACGTTCCAAGCGCGATGATGGCAGCCCTTGTTTATGGGGCCATTCAAATGGGCACATTAACGCTTATAATCCCCTTTAGTTTATCCATTGGTTATAATGAGAATGAAGCAACACACTTTATGGCAATCCTTGCACTTGGGAATATTTTCCTCTTAATTCCTATCAGCATGTTAAGCGACTATGCCAAAGATAGACGCTATCCGCTGATAGGTTGTGCTATCTTAGGTTTTGTGGGAACTTTTATAATACCATGGATTATTCAATATCTATGGATTCTGATGTTTGATTTATTTATTCTAGGTGGTATATCAGCGAGCCTTTATACAATTGGTCTTGCTCACCTAGGCGCACGTCTTAGGGGGCAAGAACTTGCTGCTGCTAATTCTGCTTTTACTTTTTGCTACGGAATTGGTATGCTCATAGGACCAACTTTCATCGGAAAGTCCATGGATATCTTTGATCTTTTTGGTTTTTCAATAGCTATGGCTGTTTTTTTTGGTTTATATGTCATTTTGGTATTTATCCAACTTATGAGAAAACTAATCAGCTCTTGACTTTTTTGAGAACATCCGTACTGTTGCCGGAAAATTTGATGATGTCGGAAATAAGTTCTGACAACAATGATATTTTTTCAATATAAATAGGGTTTTTACATTATGGCTAAAGCAGCAACCATTAAGATCAAGCTTTTATCAACTGCAGATACTGGTTTTTTCTATGTAACAAAGAAAAACAGCCGTACAATGACAGATAAAATGAGCAAACGTAAATATGATCCAGTTGTAAAAAAGCACGTTGAATTTAAAGAAACGAAAATTAAATAAATAAGCCAATCATTATTGATAGGTTTTATCCTCCAAAGGAAATGCGGGATTATTACTCTTCAAAGTTATTTTTTGAGGAGTATTTTTTGTTTTTTTTTATTTTATTTTAAAATCTGCATAACTTTAAATTTGTATAGCTTATACGGATTTAACTAAGTTGATTTATCGTTTAAGTCGCTTACATATTATACCAAATGCATATTTTATTTTGTAATATCTAACAAAAATTTTATCATTAAAACGGAATGTTTTTTCGTCATGTGAATAAAATTTTTTGAAAGAATTATAAGCAATGCTCAATAGAATGCATTATAATAATAGTGGCAGTTTCTTTATTTCATGAAAAAAAATTTTTCCCATTTTAATTTAAGAAACTTAAATAAAATTATCGGTTTTAGCATTTTTATCACTGCTAGCATTCTTATCATGATGGCAACTTATTTTAAGCCGACTCAACCGTTTCCTTCAAAAGAAAAATTTTCTTCTAAAAATTCTATTGAAGGAAAGGCTCTTGTCATTGATGGCGATTCTATCATGATTTCTTCCATTAAGATTCGACTGGTTGGCATTGATGCTCCTGAACTTCATCAATTTTGTGGAAAAGAAAAGGTACGATACCCTTGTGGGCTTGAGGCAAAAAAATATCTAGAACAATTGGTAGAAAACCAATCTGTTACATGTCATTGGCATAAAACAGATAAATATCGCCGTATCCTTGCAACATGTCAAACGCAACAAGTTAGCAATATCAACGCCGCACTTGTACAAAATGGTTGGGCTGTAAGCTATTATGATTACCCTAAAGAAGAGCAAGAAGCCAGAGGGAAAAAAAGAGGAATATGGGCATCAAGTTTTCAACGCCCTAAAGAATGGCGCAAAACACATCCTCGCACAGAGTAAAAAATATTTTTAAATTTTATTGACTAATGAAACAATGTAGCCCAATTATCAAACTTGAAAAAGAAATCTATTCCTGTCGGGTTTGTATCCAGCAGCCACATTATTTTCCTCCTCTTCCTCATGAACCAAATCCCGTTGTTTATTTATCCCATACGGCTTCGATTGCAATCGCAGGACAAGCCCCAGGATTGCGTGTTCATGAAACATCTATTCCTTTTAATGATCGCTCTGGTGAAAGATTACGTGATTGGCTTAACGTAACAAAAGAAGAGTTTTATAATAGATCTCTCTTTGCGTTTGTTCCGATGGGATTTTGTTTTCCAGGTTATGACAAAAATAAAGCTGATTTGCCACCAAGACGTGAATGTAGAGAAATATGGCATGAGAAGATATTTCAAGCGATGCCTCAAATAAAGCTTGTTCTTGCTATTGGCAGTTATGCGCAAAAATGGCATATTACAGAATTAAAACATAAAACCGTTTCAGCAACCGTTCGTGATTGGAGAAATATCCTTTCCATCTCTCAGCCTCGGGGCTATAATGTTATGCCTTTACCTCATCCATCATGGCGAAATACTTCTTGGTTACAGAAAAATCCATGGTTTAACGATGAGCTTATTGTATATCTGCGTCATTTAGTGCGTAAACTTTTATAAATTAAAATATTGAGAAAAAATATGGATCGTCTTGACCGAAAAATTTTACATCTTTTGCAAGAAAATGCGACACTTTCTGTTGCAGATATTGCTAAAAAAGTGGGGCTTTCGACCACTCCTTGCTGGCGTAGAATTCAAAAACTTGAAGAAGATGGCGTTATTCAACGTCGCGTTGCCGTTCTTTCTCCAGAAAAAGTAAATGCGCACGTTACTGTTTTCGTTTCTATTCGTACAAACACCCACAGTCATGAATGGTTTAAGCGTTTTTCAAAGATTGTGCAAGAATTCCGTGAAGTCATAGAATTTTACCGAATGAGTGGAGATATTGACTATCTATTGCGTGTTGTCGTTCCCGATATTGAAGCGTATGATCTCTTTTATAAAAAATTAATTTCTAAAATTGATATCCGTGATGTTTCATCTTCTTTTGCAATGGAACAGATTAAATATACAACAGAACTTCCACTTAATTATATTAAATTACACGAAAAGGCGAATGAACAAACTTAAAAGTTTTTTTTACATCCTTCTCATTATTCTTTTTTAAGTATTCAAACTTTCTTGTTCCAAAACTGCCATTTGCGCATGTGTTAAAACAGCAGCTTTAACGATACCAGCAGCCATAGCGGCTCCGGCCCCCTCACCAAGGCATATTCCCAAATCCAGAAGTGGTTCTTTGCCAATTTTTTTTAAAAGTTTACGATGAGCTTTCTCAGAAGAAACATGTCCAACAAGGGTATGTTCAAGAGCTCTTGGATGCATTTTATAAAGGATAGCAGCTGCTGCTGTTGCCACAAAACCATCTAAAATAACGGGTATTTTTTCCATTCTTGCTGCTAAAATAGCGCCAACCATCGCAGCAATTTCACGTCCTCCCAAGCGACGCATTATCTCAAAAGGATCATTAAAATGCTCTTTATGCAAAGCGACAGCTGTCTTAATCGCTGTTATTTTACGCTGATAAAAATCTCCTTCCGATCCCATAGCATTTTCTGTCCACTCTTCAACTTCTCCTCCAAATAATGCAAAACATAAAGCTGAAGCTATTGTTGTGTTTCCAATCCCCATTTCACCGATACATAAAAGATCTGTCCCACCAGCAATGGATTCCATGCCAAATGCCATTGTAGCAGCCGCACTCCGCTCGTCCATTGCGGCATCCTTTGTAATATTTATTGTTGGATATTCCAGTGCTAAATCAAATATTTTTAATCCAAGATCATAAGCTATACAAATTTGGTTAATAGCAGCACCACCAGATGCAAAATTTTGAACCATCTTTTGTGTCATAGATTGTGGAAATGGCGTAACATTCTCTTCCACGATACCATGGTTTCCAGAAAAAATAGCAACCAGAGGCCGCGTTACGATAGGTTTTTCTGTACCTCTCCACCCTGCATACCAAACAGCAATGTCTCCCAGTTTTCCTAACGATCCTCGCACTTTTGTTAAGTTTTCTTGGCGTTTTTTAGCCAAAATTATAGAAAACTCATCAGCAACAGGTAAATTTGTAAGCAAAGCACGAAAATCATCAAATGGACGAGCAGTCATGAGGATACCTTTTAAAATCTACAATATTTAATGAAAATCACGTCATATAGATAGGGTATGAATAATTTATTGCTTTTTTAAACAGTGTTTTAAAAATATTAAATATTATAGTAAAGACTTTTATATTCTATTTTCTCCCCCAGTAACAAACATGCAAGATTCAAAATAGCATCAAGATTTTATGATGACCTTTACAGGATATCTTTAACCTATTTTTCTGTCTAATCGACGTCATCAACATGCCGTTCAATATATAATTTCTAATATTCTTTCCATAATAAAAGTTCTAAGTTTCCCAAAACTATAAAATTCAAATAATCAAAATACAAAGGATCTGAGCTTTACACATGTTAATGTCTCCTTTTATCCCATGAGAGCGGAAAAAGCTTCTTTCAAAATATAGATATCTGCATTTGGTTTTGTCGCCTCATTAGATAATATTTGCCGCCATCGACGTGCCCCTCCCCGCCCATGAAATAAACCAATCATATGACGCGTCACGTGAGAAAGACGCCCTCCCGATGCAATATGTCGAGCCGCATAATCACACATGGTTTCAATAAGATCACTCTCACTCAAATTATTATGCGACTCACCATAAAGTTCAAAATCAATATGCTTTAACAAAGTTGGATCATGATAAACTTGGCGACCAACCATGGTAGCATCACAGAAAATCAAGTGCTTTTTTATTTCATCAATTGATTTAATTCCACCATTTATCCCAATGAATTTATGAGGATATTTACGTTTTAATTTATAAACTCTTTCATAATTAAGGGGCGGAATATTGCGATTTTCTTTTGGACTCAATCCTTTTAGCCAGGCTTTACGCGCATGAACCCAAAGGGCATCACATCCTGCATTCCAAACTTTTTCTGCTAAAAGATCTAAAGCTAATTCTTCATCCTGCTCGTCAACCCCAAGACGACATTTGACCGTTACAGGTATCGTAACTGCTTTTTTCATGGCTTCTACAGCATTTGCCACAGTATCAGGATGTAACATCAAACAAGCCCCAAATACACCTGCTTGAACACGATTTGATGGACAACCAACATTGAGGTTTATCTCATTATAACCAAAATCTTCAGCAATCCGTGCAGCCTCTGCTAATTTTTTTTGATCTTCCCCCCCTAATTGTAACGCAACTGGACATTCTTTATGGCTAAAAGCCAACAATTGTTCACGAACACCATGAATGACGGCATCTGCTACCAGCATTTCCGTATAAAGAAGTGCTTTTTTTGTTAAAAGACGATAAAAAAATCTGCAATGTCGGTCTGTCCAGTCCAACATTGGTGCTACTGCAAATTTTATAGGCGATGGAAGATTGTAAAATATCATGAAGGCACTGCTTTTATATCCCCGTATCTCTCTCTGAAAAATACGCACCTTTTAGTTTACAGAAAGCTTTATTCTCTAAAACCATTATGAATATACCAACAGCGCCTTTATTCAATTGATATAAAGGTTGACGATAATCAAGCACACTAAACTACAATTTTTATAGAGTAACGCTAAAGTATATAAACATGAAAAAGAAGATCTTCACCTGTAATGTAAAAAACTCATTTGCAAATCTTTTATGTCATTAACTTTTCATCCTCACGGATTTTACCAGAGAGTTTAAAATAATAAACTAAAACATTCCACAATTTTCCATGATCGGCTTATTTTTCTTTAGCCTTTTTCAATTCATTGTAAAACAAAGGTGATAGAAAGTACTTTTATTTTTTCCACAATGCATCTTTCTTGGTTATATTTATTAAATTTTCCCTCATAAGATAGACAAACTTCATTCTTTCATTAAGATCTTCTGAGGAAAAATATTTTGCAATATTTCAGGTAAAATCTGCTAAAATTAAACAGCTATAAACGTTTTTCAATTTCTTTTTGACTTTGCATATAGGAAGAAAGAATCTCAACCTCTTGATCATTAAAGAAAAGACCAAGTTTTGAACGACGCCATAACACATCTTCACATGTTTTTGCCCATTCCTTTTCCATCAACCATTTTACTTCTATTTCATAAAGTCCATGTCCAAAATTTTTTCCTCTATTCGCCTTACCATCTGCAAATATCACCAATGCTTCTGTACCATAGGAGCGTGCAAGTCTGCGATGTGTAAAAGCATCTAAATCTGGCGTCAAAAGAGCAATCCTATTTTCGATTGTATCTAATTGGTTATAAGGAAAATTACCGCCAGGAAGAACTGCATTAGCAGTCCATGATTCCCCCTTTTTACCAAGCGCTTTTTCAACGAATTTCATCGCATCTTCAGCCAATTTACGATAAGTTGTAATTTTTCCACCATAAAGATTAAGAATTTTTGGTGTACTTTCCGTTCCCACTTCTTTTAAAATATAATCGCGCGTAATTTCTTGTGCTTTTGAAGATCCATCATCGTAGAGTGGACGAACTCCAGAGTAAGACCAAACAATCATTGTAGGCGATACAGGTTGTATGAAATATTCACTGGCGGCTGCGCAAATATAATCGATCTCTGCATCTGTAATATGAACATTGGCTGGATTTCCCTGATAATTACAATCTGTAGTGCCAAGCAAAGTAAAATCTTCTTGATAGGGAATAGCAAATATAATACGCCCATCACCGTTTTGAAAAATATAAGCACGATCATGCGTATAAAGCTTTGGAACCAAAATATGAGAGCCTCTAACAAGCCGTACGGGTGGATGTTCTTTACAATCTAATACGCTTGTCAAAACATGATCAATCCACGGTCCTGTCATATTCGCGATATAAGAGGCTGTAATACTGTATTCTTTACCACTTAACTTGTCTTGCAGAACGATACACCATTTTTTCTCTTCTTTTTTTAAAGAGAGAACTTCTGTCCGTACTTTTATATCTGCCCCGCATTTTTCTGCATCACGCGCATTAGCAATGACTAAACGGGCATCATCGACTCTAGCATCAGAATATTCAAAACCTCTCTGATATTCTTTCTTCAGTGTAGAGCAAAACTTTTTTGAAAAATTAATCGTTTTACTGCGCCACAATTTCTGATTCCATTTCCCTAAATAATCATAAATAAAAAGTCCCAAACGCAACATCCAAGCAGGGCGCAATTCTTTATGATAAGGAAGAAGAAAACGTAAAGGACGCACAATATGCGGAGCCATACGTAAAATGATCTCCCGTTCTTTTAACGCTTCACGAACTAGTTTGAACTCATAGTGTTCAAGATAACGAAGCCCCCCATGAATAAGCTTTGTTGATGCACTCGATGTCCCCGATGCAAGATCATTCATTTCAGCTAATCCTACTTTAAAACCGCGTCCAGCTGCATCTCTTGCCAATCCACACCCGTTTATCCCTCCCCCAATAATAAACAGCTCATAATGCGTTGTGGTTTTCATAATTTTACTTTTCATGATTTAATTTTGTTTCACACTACTCAATAAAGTAACAGTAAAAAATCAATACAAGTGCACTTCATTGTATTATCAACCTGTTTTTTTCCACAATAAATATGCCTAAAATTTTTTTTTGATACCCTTTTATCAAAACAACATTTGACAAATTAAAGAGAGTTTTTTTATCCTTTAAAAGAACATAATCTTTAAAAATGTGCATCATATAAAGTTTTTTAGAGAAAAATTGACGTTTTTGCTCATTTGTGAATAACAACTATAGCTAATGCTTTATTGCACAGAGATAACGCTTTTCATATAGTTCACTTAAATAACACGATAGAAAATATGAAGGGATACAGATGACTCATCAACTTCAAAGCCCAAAAGGAACACTTGTTTCAAAAATTTTAGCCTCTGTTCTGTTGAGTAATTTAATTTTTTTCCCTTCTTTATCAAATGCAACATCACCCCTCAAAACAGAAAATCATTTAAACTTAGAAAATCTTAAAATACAACTTTTAGAAGATTCTAACTTTTTATCTAAGCTTAAGGAAAAAGTTACCCCCCATATCGATTCTCATCAAATTCAACAAATTGTGAGAGAGTATCTTCTTACTCATCCAGAAATTATGATTGAAATGCAGCTTATCCTTCAAGACAAGCTAGAAAAGCAAAATGAATACGAAAGCGAAAGACAAACCTCTGTCATCCATTCGTTAAAAAAGGAGATTTTTCACTCTCCTCATGACGCTGTTTTAGGTAATCCAAATGGCAAAAAAGTACTTGTTGATTTTTTTGATTACAACTGTCAGCATTGTAAGAATTCCTATTCGGATATAGAAAATTTGATAAAAGAGTACCCAGATCTACGAGTCATTATCAAGGATTTGCCAATTTTAGGACCTGATTCTATAGCGGTTCATACTGTTGCCTATGCATTTCGAAAACAATTTCCAGAAAAATATCCACAGTTTCACAAAGCGCTTTTAATACATCAGGGGCGTGTGAATGAAGCTAAAGCTATAAAAATAGCTGTTTCATTAGGAGCAGATGAAAAAAAACTCCGGAATGCAATAAAAGATCCTAATCTGCAAAAAACCTTTCAAGAAAATATTCAAATTGCCTCTACACTTCATATTACAGGAACGCCTTCTTACATTATCGGTAATAAAATACTCATCGGTGCAGCCAGCCAAGATCTGCTAAAACAAGAGATCGACAATATACAGTGAATAGCTTTTTTTATACCCAATCCATTTTAGGAAGAATACTGTAAATGAAGTGATTTTATGCTTTCTCTTTTTTAACAACAAGCTTATAAATGCAATTTTGTATACAGCAGATACGAGTTTTAAAAAATTGCAAAGTATAATGACTTAAAGGAAATAAAAATCTTTAAAGCCTCAAGAGATATCATCCCTAATCTAGAGATGTTCAGTCATAAAATGAGATAATGGTGATCTTCATTGATCAAGGAGTTAGAAATAAAATGGCAACAAAAAAAATAGATTCGGAAAAATATGCCGCAATTAATACGAAAATTATTCGCGATCTTGCTGAAATTTTGAATGATACAAATTTAACAAATATTGAAGTTGAACAAGGGGAACTTCGTATTTGTGTTTCACGCCAAAATAGCTCAACTTCTTCTGAACAAGTAATTTATTCCCCTGTTGCCACTCCTAGCTTTTCTGCAACATCTTCTCCAGTCTCAACAACCGAATCTCCCATACAACCTCTCCAAGAAGATAAATCAAAAAATACCATAACCTCTCCAATGGTTGGCACAGCTTATCTTGCCCCTTCGCCAGGTGCTCAACCATTTGTAGAAGTAGGACAAAATGTTTCTGAAGGAGAGACGTTACTAATCATTGAAGCCATGAAAACAATGAATCAAATTTCATCACCACGCTCAGGTAAAGTAACCACTATTCTTGTCGAAGATGGGCAACCTGTTGAGTTTGGTGAACCACTTATTATTGTTGAATAAAGCGAGGGGCAGCTATGATTCGAAAAATCCTCATTGCTAATCGGGGAGAAATTGCTCTTCGCGTTTTACGTGCATGTAAAGAACTTGGTATAAAAACCGTAGCTGTTCACTCTACTGCTGATGCAGATGCAATGCATGTTCGTCTTGCTGATGAAAGTGTCTGTATTGGCCCTCCTCCCGCTCGAGATTCTTATTTGAGTATTCAGCAAATTATAGCTGCTTGTGAAATTACAGGAGCTGATGCAGTTCATCCAGGTTATGGTTTTCTTTCTGAAAATGCAAAATTTGCAGATGTTTTAGAAGCCCATGATATTACATTCATTGGTCCAACGGCGGCTCATATTCGAATCATGGGCGATAAAATTGAGGCCAAAAAAACTGCCAAAAAACTTGGTATTCCTGTCGTTCCTGGTTCAGATGGCGCTGTCACAGAAGAAGAAGATGCTTTACGCACTGCTCGTGAAATTGGTTATCCCGTTATTATCAAAGCGTCTGCCGGTGGTGGTGGACGTGGTATGAAAGTCGTTCATTCTGAACAAGAGTTTTCGATAGCGCTTAAAACAACACGTTCAGAAGCAAAAGCAGCCTTTGGTGATGACTCTGTTTATATAGAGAAATATTTAGAAAGGCCTCGTCATATTGAAATACAAGTTATAGGTGATGGTGCGGGAAATGCTATTCATTTAGGAGAACGTGATTGTTCACTTCAACGACGGCATCAAAAAGTATGGGAAGAAGCTACGTCACCTGCACTTAATGAAACTGAAAGAAAAAAAATTGGTAGTATTGTTGCAAATGCCTGTGCTCAACTTGGATACCGTGGAGCTGGTACTATCGAATTTCTTTATGAAAATGGTGAGTTCTATTTCATTGAAATGAATACGCGTTTACAAGTCGAACATCCTGTAACTGAAGCAATTACAGGCATAGATTTAGTTCATGAACAAATTCATATTGCATCAGGTTGCAAGCTTTCAGTGACACAAGATGATGTTTGTTTCGTCGGTCACGCCATTGAATGCCGTATTAATGCAGAAGATCCTCTCACCTTTACCCCATCACCGGGAACCATTACACATTTTCATACCCCTGGAGGTTTAGGAATTCGTGTTGATTCAGGTGCTTATTCAGGTTATCGGATTCCTCCTTATTATGATAGCATGATTGGAAAATTGATTGTTCATGGACGTACCCGTTTAGAATGTATGATGCGTTTACGGCGTGCTTTAGATGAGTTTGTCGTCGATGGGATAAAAACAACACTTCCTCTCTTTCGTGAGCTCATTAACAATCAAGATGTTGCAAACGGTAACTATAATATTCACTGGCTAGAGAAGTATCTTTCTCAGCAACAAACTTCTTCAGACTTTTAATTCAAGAACGATAGACTATCATCAAATTTTATAAGTAAGGATAATTTCAACGCTGCTGTAAACATTGTTAAAAAAGAAATAAGCTGATTATTTTTTATTTGTTATATAATTTTCTTTTAATATGTACAAAAATTTATAATTTTCTATTTTCCTTTTTGTAAGTTTGTGCTAACTCCTACGTGGTCATGCCCTTATAGCTCAGTTGGTAGAGCACCTGATTTGTAATCAGGGGGTCGGGAGTTCGAGTCTCTCTGGGGGCACCACTTTTAAACTACCTTTCAAACCACATCTTGTAGTTTATATGGCTTTGAAAATAGCTCTTGAAGCACCCGGTTGCAAATCTTTATTGTGGTATACTAAAAAGATATACACATTCACGGGTATTAGACATCTATCGCTATCATCAAATATTATCTCATTACCCTTCTATTTTTTATATTATGGAAATGGTAGAGGTGATGGGAGAAGAAAGCGCCCCCATAACATCAAGAAACTTATATCAAGATATTCTTCATGCTTTGCCCTATTTTCTTAAAAAAACTTCGACAGCTTGATTGATCTGTTTAATTTCTTTCTCATCATAGTTGACGACGTATTTGATTTTTATGCGTAAGTGAAATGATCTGCCTACAAAATGCGAATTGTAGCTAACCAACTTGATCATTTACATCCAGCGTAAACTATTTATAACTGCATTGTTGCATATCCATGATTGATATCACCATCTATAAAGCAGCATAGATAGTCGATTTATTGTAGGCATTTAACCTCAATTAAACCATCTTCACCAACAAATCTATCAGGGCTTGCACCGGCCATTTCTATTGTGGGATGCTGGATAAAACAGCACTTTTTGATATTATATAAGATTAGCTTATTTCTCCTGTTAATCCGTCCTGTTATAAGCTTAATTTTGTATCCCTCACTTTTCTTATAAGTATTCCTTTTGCTCTATTACTGAGTATATTGTAAATATTTGATATCTTGGATATGAATATACTCGGCCTATTATCGTATAGCTGCATCTACCTTCTCTTGTTTATAAAGATGAAGATTCTGCTTTTAGTGTTTAATTTCCTGATTTTTAAAGTCTATTCTCTACAGTCAATAAAGAAAAAGGCTTATTACAAATGCAATCGAAGCCTTGCAACTTTATTGTGCAGATATGGATAAAGTGCTTGTTTCTTTAAAATTTGGAGAAGTGATACAACAGAAAGAAAGCAAAAAAGCTTTATCAGAAGGAGCTTTTTTAATATAGATTTTTTTACTACAAATAATACAGAATCCGTACGTGAAGATATATTAATTGAATAAAAACTTTTACGTGCAATTGATAATTGTGCACAAGAAAGAAGCTTAACAAGGTCAACTTTTTTCTAACAATAGCGTCTCATGAGCTTAATATTTAGCTAATCAATGTAGAGAAGCTTCTCATCCTAGATTTTGTAACTACATATGATCCACAAAGTATTAATAACACTCAAAAGGCGGCAGGCAAACAAAACGCTATAGTTAAGAGGGATATAACTATCATTGATATCACATGCATGACATATAATATTTCTGAACCTATCATTTCTTTTCCTTTTTATAATAATTGCTTAAGAATTTATAACATCCAAAATCTTCTAAAAACTCTATATATTTTTTTCAAAACAAAAAAACACAAGATCCAGATTTTTTCTATTAACAATGCATAAAAAATCGTAATCAATAGCATTTCTATGCTAGCATTAATTGTGTTTAAAATTCAAAGTCATTTCTTAAAGTTTAATAAAGTATTAAACTCTAAAAAGTTGCTTAATTCACTGTTTTTATTGATAAAATTAGCTAATCTATTTTATAAACATCAAATGCTATTAAGTACCCATGATGTCATTAATTAATTAATTGCTTCAAAAGAAGCGAAGATGAAAGTAATTATCACCAAGCCAACATGTATTATTGGCAATAATAAACACACTATTCGTTTTGAAGCATCAACTTCAAGTCATCCATTTTTAGAGGTTTTCAATCAAATCTATGCCCATTTCAAGCACGCCAATGCTGCAAAACCCTTTATTAAAATCAAAACCACAACAAAACTTGATAAGACAATTGAACAGATTAAACCAAAAGGTCTCAACATAGCCTAATAAAGCCAGCAGTGTGTGAACACGAAATAGAACATAGCTATTATGCAAATCAGTCTTTTTGACTGTTTATTCTAAAAAGTCATTAAACACATATTTAAAGCGATTTTCCCCCACTTCTGATTCAAACATAAACTCTTTGCCTCAAAAGTTAAGCTTCTCATTAGATAAATATTCAAAATGTATAGGATCAATCACTTTACAAGCAGCAGTAAAATATAGATATTAATTTAAAAGTAGCTATTATATTGCAAGCAATTTTTGGGAACTTCACCGTTATTCAACCAATTGATAGCATGCCATATGCTCACCTCCAATCGATTTTGTTAACCGATCGGCTTAAAGATGCTGTTATATTCTCCATAGTCAACATTATGATCCATTTCATCCTCCCTGTCACATCAACAGGTACTGGGAATGGGGAATATTGTTGGAGAAACAATGAGAAAATTAAAACATTTTGGAAAAAATAGTTCGATAATGCCAAGCAAAAGTAAAAGAATCTTCAGCTGTGTATTTCACGATATCTTCCATAAAACTTAGGCAGTTTTTCTTAAAGTATTGCTTGTAAAATTTAAAGATTTTCAACATCCAAATTAGAATGAGAGCAACAAAATAGTGCATTACAAGCTAAAATTTTTACTGTCTGTGTAAACAAAGAAGCATAATTATAAATGTTTTGATTTATATTTTAGCCATGAAAATCCCCTCAAGAATATCTTGTATAAATCTCTTCTACCGTTTTGAAAATAATATAAGCGTTATATAGTTGAAATAATAAAGACAAAATATCACAATGAATAATAAAAAAATGAGTGTCAAGAGTGAAGATTTAAAGGTAATTATTGGCTTTTTTCTTTTGTATCAAGGCTGTACACTATAGTAACGAAATGATATTTACTTATAAAATAAGCATTGTGATTGCAGTTTCTACCATGATTGGCTGTTTAGCCAATCATTTTTAATTTTTCAGAAACTGGATTAAAGAGAGTCAAATTTTATAAATCAACGCGACCTCTGCTGCCTTTCACTTCTTTAAAATCATCAGATATTTTTCCGCATACGGCATAGTTAATATATTTTCTCTCTTTGAAATAACACTTGAAATGCTCTATGAACTGATATTGTTAAAAAAATAAAAGGAAGAGAAAAATAACTGCAATTTAAATGTACTGTTTGCAATTAAAAGGAAAGTGTTTTTATCAATATACTTAGCTTTAGAAAATCTTTTTTTACTTTAACATTCTTTTTCAAAAAGATGTGGGCTTTCAACAATAAGCTTTTCTCGCGCTTTTTGTAACTGTTTAATGACCTCATCAATTTTTGATGGAGAATAAAGATATTCTTCGCTATTCAACAAATGCAACCTCTCCTTCCCCTCATATAAACATTGTATCTGAGATTGTAGTATTCTAATTTCTTGAAAGAAAAGACGTCCAGTTTCCTTAAAACCATTGTTAAGTGAAAAAAGTTGATCGGAAATGGAGAGCAAAATCTGTCTTAAAAAGCGCTCATTTTCTTGGCGTTTACGATATTCTAAAATAAGAGCATGGCTTATTTCATCTAATTGTTTTTTTGTAGAATCAATTTGACGCAATAAATTTGGTTTTTCCCCCATATCACCTTTTCTCACCTTCACAAGCATAGCATGAATTTCTAACAATTTAATTGCGGAATGAGATAAATAATCAACAATTGAAGGCGTATTGATATAGCTTTCCCGTGCAATCATCATAAATCCACCTAATAATAGTTTTTTACACCTCATCTCGCTATTTAGTTTTATTTTACAAAGCTATTCTAAAGAAAGTGCTAAAAAATATTCCTCCAATACATTATTTGATAGTCCCCGCTCCTCTTTTTTCGCTATCGACCTGGAATCCGTGGAGAGAGAAAACGTAAAGGTGTATAAAGAATAAGATGTGTTGTTTTCTCTAATACACTGCTACTATCAGCAAGAAGCGCCTGACTAGGTGATAACTCTGTTCCCTGCATAATTGTTGAAGCCAAAGACCCCTCTCGAGAAAGCGCCATCAACGTCGGTGAAGAAGCAAAAACATCATGCGTTCCACCATCAACATGAGAAAAATCAAGAACAGCTATGCCATTTTTACGTAACATTTCAATGTCTGAACCATCTCCCACCCGATGGTGTCCACCGGTAAGACGCCCTGAAACAGCAAGTGCTTTATCCGCACGAGATACTAAAATGGCGGTTGGTTGAGGTAGTTTTTTAATATCATTAAGTTGACGTTCAAATACATCAATATCAATATCTGGCGCTGCCATTAAAAGACTAATAATACGACGAATAGGTTCATATTTTCCCTGTAATGCTAAAGTCCTAAATGCTTCCATAATAACGAAGTTACCCATAGAATGGGCAATAACAGAAATTCGATCTGCCTTGGTTTTACTGATGAGTGTTAAAAGCTCTATGAGTCCATCACGAGCAAAATTGGCGCTATCACGATCATAAATATAAAGAGGGACTGACCCAGCAGAAGGCCACGAATAATGTACAGTAACAACATCTAAAGAATAATCATATGTAAACTGAGCAGTACGAAATGTGCCATCTGCAAAATTGTTATTATAACCATGGATAAAAAGAAAAATTTCTCTTTTTCCTTTTGGCTTTTTTGCTAAAGCAGCATTTAATTGTTGTTTAAACTGTTCTTTATTATCATATTTTTGCAATGAGACTGCTGCAAAATATTTATCATGGGTAGGCTTATACGCATTTATTTCAACAAGTCCCTTTACATGTTGCTGAGGAATTCCTACGTCGACGCGATTATAGTGTACTTTATTCGATCGCTCTGAGCCATAAGGTTGAGCATAATCATTTTGCATCATACGACTTGTTGCAACATACACCGGAACAACAGCTTTCGGAAGAATTGGTTTGCTTTCAACTTCCTTTTGCACTGCAATCATAGATGGCGTTGCATGTATCCCATGCCACAGGACGGCACGTGAATCACTACATGCTGATAATAAAGAAATACAAATAAGAAGTGTTAAATATCTTAGAATCACTCTACTTCTCACCGTAACTCCACCCCACCTATAAAAAATATAACGTTTTAAATGCACAAATAAAGTAATAAAAAATGAACAAACTATGAAGAAAACACCAAAAATAACACACAAAGAAATATTTTTCTATAATGGGAAACTTTTTTCTATAATTTGCATAAACCACCCTCTCTTCTCTATATAACTTCTTCTCATTACAAAGAAATTAATTGCCGATGGTGCGGTCGAGAAGACTCGAACTTCCACGGGTTGCCCCACAGCGACCTCAACGCTGCGCGTCTACCAATTCCGCCACGACCGCACGTGGTTAAGCAAAACATTCTGGCTTTCAGCCTTTAACAAATCACAAAGAAAGGTACAAGCCAATTTTCTCTTTCTTATAATTTATTTTATTCAAACGATTTATAACTTAATAAAGATTACATGAAATATGGGCTTTACGATGATTTTTGAACCATTATCATGAAATGAGCTTGTGCAGTTTGATCTTTTTCATAATGACCATGAAATTTTTTTGTAATTGTTGTAGATCCCTGCTTTTGGATTCCTCTCATAGCCATACACATATGCTCAGCTTCGATCAATACGGCTACACCACGAGGTTTAAGGTGCATTTCTAAAGCATGAGCCACTTGTGCTGTCATCGCTTCTTGTGTTTGTAAACGACGAGAAAAAATATCTACGATACGCGCGATTTTTGAAAGGCCAACAATTTTTGCATCAGGAAGATAGGCTATGTGCGCCTTTCCAATAATTGGAATCATATGATGTTCACAATGCGAATAAAAAGGAATATTTCTTACGATTACCGATTCATTGTATCCTGAAACCTCTTCAAAAACTGTTCCTAAGGTTTCTTCAACTGATTGACGATAACCATTAAAAAGCTCGCGATATGCTTTGGCTATACGTTTTGGAGTCTCTAAAAGCCCTTCTCTCCCTGGATTTTCCCCTACCCATAAGAGTAATGTACGAATCGCTTCTTCTACTTCTTCAATACTCGGACGTTTTTCTTCAGATAAAAAAGAATCTTTTGCACCTTCTTTAACAACATTACGCATTCAAAAACTCCAACCTTACTCTATACAAAAACATTTGCTACAGACCTATTTCATTTTGTATAATCTTTATATAAGCGAATTAAAAGTTTAAACAATCACGTCTCTCAAAATTTCAGGCAATAGCGCATGAATGGCAATATCTATAGTGATAAAATACTTGAATATGCTGCGCATATAAGCAGAATTGGGCGTCTTAATAATCCTGATGCAACATCAAAAAAACAAGCACATCCTTGTGGCTCAACAATCACTGTAGATTTAAAAGTGAAAGATCATATCGTGATAGATTTTGCTCATGAAATACATGCATGTGTTCTAGGCCAAGCCTCAGCGTCACTTTTAGCATCTCATATCATCGGACAAACAACACAAGATCTTAAAATATTACGTAACGTTATCTATCAAATGCTAACCCAAGATGGTCCTTCTCCTCAAGCTCCCTTTGAGGATTTTTCTTGCTTACAGCCCATTAAAAACTATAAAGTGCGCCATGCTGCAACACTACTAGCCTTTGATGCAACGATAGACTGCATTCAACAAATAGAAGAAAATAAATGCTCAAATCACAGTTTCGACAAAAAAAAATAACTCGAAATTACACAGGGACTTGGCAAAAAACACCTGGACGATTACTGGGCATTTTTTTAATACGTTTCTATCAAATAACACTTTCGAGCCTTATAGGCAATCAATGTCGCCATGCCCCAACCTGTTCAGAATATATATATGAAGCGATCGCACGCCATGGGCTTTGGGCTGGTGCATGGATGGGTCTCTTTCGTATCATACGTTGTGGTCCCTTTGGAACAGATGGCTTTGATCCAGTCCCTCCTTCACTTGGAAATTCTTGCTGTTTTTATAAACCTTGGCGTTACTGGAAAATTTCTGAAAAACACAACAAATAATCCTTTTCTTTTTTCATATGTATTGATAAAAATTAATTTATAAGCTTTTTGCTCAGTTTTCACGAAACCATCCGCAATCGTTGGCGGAATTGGATTAAAAGGGTATTTTTATGTCTTGCTCTATTTCTCTTTCTTTTCCCGATGGTTCAAAACGTAATTACCCTGCCGAAATGACGGGCTTGGAATTAGCAGAATCCATTTCTAAATCACTTGCAAAAAAAGCCCTCGCCTATCGTCTTGATAGCATCATGCGAGATCTATCTGATCCATTAGGGCAATCTGGTCAAGTAGAGATTATTACCCGAGAAGATTCACGAGCTCTTGAGCTCATAAGGCATGATTGCGCCCATGTCCTTGCTGAAGCAGTGCAAGAACTCTTTCCTGAAACGCAAGTGACAATAGGTCCTGTGATTGAGAACGGATTCTATTATGACTTTGCACGCCAACAACCTTTCACATTAGATGATCTTAGCGTCATTGAAAAGAAAATGCGTGAAATTATCCAACGCAATAAACCTTTTAGAAAAGAAATTTGGTCTCGTGAAAAAGCAAGAAAAGTTTTTTCTGAAAAAAAGGAATTTTATAAAGTTGAACTTATTGACAGTATCCCTGACAATCAAGATTTAAAAATCTATTATCAAGGGGAGTGGTTTGATCTCTGTCGCGGACCGCATATGCAATCTACAGGGCAAATCGGAAATGCTTTCAAATTAATGAAAGTTGCAGGAGCTTACTGGCGTGGCGATGCCAATAATCCAATGCTTACGAGAATTTATGGAACAGCATTTGCAAATGAAAATGACTTAAAAGCTTACCTTCATATGCTAGAAGAAGCTGAAAAACGTGATCATCGCCGTTTGGGACGTGAAATGAACTTATTTCATTTTCAAGAAGAAGGGCCAGGAATGATTTTTTGGCACCAAAAAGGCTGGAAAATGTTCCAAAATTTGATCAATTATATGCGTAGACGCCTTGATGATCATCAATATGCCGAAGTAAATGCACCACAAGTTCTCGATAGATCACTTTGGGAAATATCGGGGCATTGGGGCTGGTATAAGGAAAACATGTTCAAAGCAATTCCAGCAGCAGAAGATTCAGATCATGGGAATGTTTATGCCCTTAAACCAATGAATTGTCCTGGTCATGTGCAAATTTTTAAACATGGTTTAAAATCTTATCGTGATTTGCCTATTAGACTTGCTGAATTTGGTCTCGTTCATCGTTATGAGCCTTCAGGATCTTTGCATGGTCTTATGCGTGTGCGTGGTTTTACACAAGACGATGCGCATATTTTTTGTACTGATGAACAATTAGCCGATGAATGTCTCAGTATTAATGATCTTATTTTATCAACTTATGCTGATTTTGGGTTTAAAGAAATCAGTCTTAAGCTTTCAACACGTCCAGAAAAACGAGTTGGATCTGATGCATTATGGGATCATGCAGAAAGTATCATGGAATCTGTCCTTAAAACAATTGAAACAAAATTTGCGGGACAAATCAAAACAAGTATCCTTCCTGGTGAGGGAGCCTTTTATGGTCCAAAATTTGAATATACATTAAAGGATGCTATCGGTCGTGAATGGCAATGTGGAACAACACAAATAGACTTTAATCTTCCTGAACGTTTTGGTGCATTCTATATTGATAAAAATTCAGAAAAACGCCAACCTGTTATGATCCATCGCGCCATTTTTGGATCAATGGAGCGTTTTCTTGGTATATTAATCGAAAATTTTGCTGGACATATGCCACTTTGGCTTGCTCCTGAACAAATTATTGTCGCGACAATTACATCCGAAGCAAATGAATATGCCAAAAAAATAACGGCAAGACTTAAAGCTGCTGGGCTTTCGGCAACAACAGATCTCCGTAAAGAAAAAATTAACTATAAAATACGGGAACATTCTTTACAAAAAGTTCCCGTCATTTTGGTCTGTGGTAAACGTGAAGCTGAAACAAACAGCGTAAATGTGCGTCGCTTAGGAAGTCCGACCCAAACCTTTTTATCTGTAGAAGAGGCAATTAAGCAACTCTTAAATGAGTCTACGCCTCCAGATTTACAACGTGTAATAAATGCATAAAATCACAGAAGATGGTAAGATATTAATTTCTTACTATAAACCATCAATTTTGTATAAGATCAAATGATTTGATAGTGTCGTGTTTTTTGTTTCATAGATGATTATCTGTAAAATACGTTATGATAATTTACGGGGGCGGCTGAGGAAAGAATTTAATGTAAGCACTATAAGCTACTGAAATGCAATAATTTTAAACAATTGAATATTAATAACTAATTGATAGAAATTGATCTTTTATATAATAGGATGATGACACTACTATCACGGACAGATCATTACAATATTTACATCAACATCAAGAAAAAAATTAAAAACAAAACTATTATAAATTAGTTGAATAATGATGTTTCTTATTTATTAAAAGATAACTTCATCAAAAAAAGATAATAATTTGATTTATAATGATAATATACTGTTATTTATCTTAAATAAGATTCTTAAATATCATAGGATTCTCTCATTTTAAATCTGTTTATGTGGCAGCAATCGAAATCATTCGTTTGCACGTGATAAGAAAGATAAGCCCGTGTGATAAAAGCTACTTTGAAAAGACTAAAAATACTTAAACCATTTCAAGTGCCAAGGTTTTATTGCAATATTGAGTGCTGAGAAAATGTGTGAAGATACTCAACTTATTTCTTCAAAAACGCAAAAATAATGGTGCTCAATGAATTTAACGTTCTTATTCATGGGAGGCTGTCGTGAAATAAGCTTGAGAAGCTTAAGAAAGATCTCTTAAAAACAAGGACGTGAATGAGCACATCCAATAAATAGTGCTTCTATAAAAGCACCTTGCAATCTACACTGATAAGGATATCGCTTATAACTGCTCTTGAGAGTTATAAAACTAAATCAAAGGAGAATGATAAAATTCGCTATTCATTCTTTCCTCTCTTCATATTTGATCAAATAAAAATTATTTCTAAAAAAGATAGTCAACTACGCACACGAGGCATATGAGTTGCTCATTTAATATAGTAAATCCTGAGCCACATTTATAAAGCGTCTAAATATCTACAAAATACCTTGCGGTGCTAAACGCTAAATATTGATTTATAAAAAACTTTCAAAACAAGTGTTTTGCTAAAAATGAAAAATATTATTGTTATCGTGCTCTATCAAGAACACGCTTACATTCAATGAGTTCAAACAGGATTTCTTGCAATAATGCTTTATCAGTTTTATCTTTGTAAAGATTTACAGAACCAACAGAGGTTTCTCCCTCATTTCTCATAAAACTCAAAAGCCCAAAAGAAGATTTTTTAGGTTTATTGCTCGTATTTTCAAAAGTTTGTCCTGCTTGTCTTTTCTCTATGACAATATTCATAGCCTCAAGATCACCATTACCAAATGCAGACACAAAAGCAACACCATTTTCTTTCAAAAGGCGCTGCACACCTTTTATCGTATAACCCTGATCGTACAATAACTGCTTAATACCATTAAGCAAATCAACGTCGACAGGACGATAGTAACGCCTTCCTCCTCCACGTTTCATTGGTTTAATCTGCCTAAAACGTGTTTCCCAGAATCTTAAAACATGCTGCGGAAGCTCCAATAATTCGGCTACTTCGCTAATTGTGCGAAAAGCATCAGAGCTTTTATCCATTTTGCAACACCTTATCTAAAACACAACAAATGGTTTGATAATGATTCATTACGTCTCAATCTCTCAACAAGATTAGTCAAAAATAGGACCTTAACTACTTACTAAACAGCTTTTTTAAAACATAAGTCTTTATTTTATACATTTTTTAACAAATACCAAACATTACCATAGTATTTATTTATGAGAGATTATTTTTCTGTCTTGCACGATGCGAATCTAAAATTCTCTGTTTAAGGATATTTGCAGCCTTAAATGTCACAACACGTCGCGGCGGAATAGGTGCTTCAACACCTGTTTTAGGATTGCGCCCAATACGTTCATTCTTACTGCGAACCTGAAAAGTTGCAAAAGAAGATAATTTAACCGCTTCACCTCTTACAAGTGAGTTGCAAATCTCATCCAAAACCAATTCCACCAAAGCTGCTGATTCAGTATGTGACAAGCCCACTTTTTTACAAACTACGCTCGCTAAATCTGCACGCGTTACTGTCTTACTTGTCATTATAACCACCTATTAAAATATTAAAAATTACAAAATGACTTATACGTTTTATTCAAATATGGTCAAGTAACCATCATTTACCAACGAATAAGAACTGCTCCCCATGTAAATCCACCTCCCATGGCTTCTAACATGATAAGATCTCCTTTTTTTATTCTTCCATCACAAAGAGCTGTCGTTAAAGCTAATGGCACCGATGCTGCAGAGGTATTACCATGTTGATTAATAGTAATTACAACTTTATCTGGCGAAATCTTTAGTTTTTTAGCAGATGCTTCAATAATGCGCTTGTTAGCCTGATGAGGCACAAACCAATCGAGTTGTGAAGAATCCATACCTGCAGCTGCAAAACAATCATCAACCACATCCGTTATCATACCAACAGCATATTTAAAAACTTCTCGTCCTTCCATACGCAAATAACCTGTTGTTTGTGTTGTTGAAGGTCCACCATCAACATACAACTTATCGATATAAGCACCATCAGAACGCAATTTTGCAGACAATATACCACGCTCAAAAGCACCTTGCCCTTCAACTTCTTGTGCTTCCAAAACAGCAGCCCCCGCACCATCACCAAACAAAACACATGTTGTACGGTCTTCCCAATCTAAAATTCGAGAAAATGTATCGGACCCAATCACTAAAATTCTTTTAGCGGCTCCACAGCGTAAATAAGAATCTCCTGTTGTTAAAGCAAAAATAAAACCAGAGCAAACAGCTTGAATATCAAAAGCAAATCCATGGCTCATTCCCAAAGCATTCTGAATTTCAACAGCAG
The DNA here is from genome assembly GCF_902162175.1 of Bartonella saheliensis. Classification (NCBI taxonomy): domain Bacteria; kingdom Pseudomonadati; phylum Pseudomonadota; class Alphaproteobacteria; order Hyphomicrobiales; family Bartonellaceae; genus Bartonella; species Bartonella saheliensis. The sequence continues at coordinate 35,183 of NZ_LR607202.1, read as the reverse complement.
AAGCAGGAAACGTACGATTTGGCGTTGAGGTTGCTAAAATAATACAATCAATATCCTTTATTGTAAGACCAGCATTTATAAGAGCTGCTTGCGCAGCTTCAACGCCCAAAGAAACCGTTGTTTCATTTTCATTGGCAATATAACGTTGATGTATTCCTGTACGTTGAACAATCCATGAATCTGACGTTTCAACAAACTTTGCAATCTCATCATTTGATAAACTTCTTTTCGGCAAAGCACTTCCTACACCACGTATAATTGATCGAATCATTCAGCTCTCACCTTTTCTTCAAACTTTTTATTTCCATTATAAGAGCTTATCATAAGGATTCTCCGCTCATCACCACTTCATCTTCCTGATCAAAAAGTGTATCTTTATTCTCATGAAACCGCCGTAAATCAGCCGTTATTTTTTGTAAAAGCCCATTATTAACCATTTCATAACCAACACGGATAGCAGAAGCAAAGCCATTAGCGTTCGCACTGCCATGACTTTTTATGACAACACCATTCAAACCTAAAAGCACACCTCCATTCACCCTATCGGGATCCATTTTATTTTTCAGTGTACGAAAAGCCCCCCGCGATAAAAAATAACCAAGAGATGTTAAAAAAGAACTGCGCAAGGCAGAATTTAAAATCTCTGCTATTTGTCGCGCGGTCCCTTCTGCAGTTTTTAAAGCAATATTACCAGAAAACCCTTCTGTTACAACAACATCGACTGTCCCTTTTCCAATGTCATTTCCCTCAACAAATCCTTTATATTCCAATCCTTCTAATTGCACTTCACGCAATATCATGCCTGCTTTTTTTATTTCATAAAGTCCTTTAACCTCTTCCACCCCCACATTTAAAAGTCCAACACTTGGTTTTTCCGTATGATATAAAGCGCGAAACATCCCCGCTCCCATAACCGCCAAATCGACCAACTGACGGGCAGATGCACCAATCGTTGCTCCAATATCTAAAACGATACTCTCCCTGCGAAGGGTTGGCCAGATACCCGCAATACCAGGACGTTCAGCCTCTGCCAACATTTTTAAACAAAAATAAGACATGGCCATAAGAGCCCCCGTATTACCAGCAGAAACGCAAGCATCAGCTTCACCATTTTTTACCGCTTCAATGGCATACCACATTGATGATTTACCACGTCCATTGCGAAGGGCTTGGCTTGGCTTTTCATCCATGCGTGTGTAGCTTTCTGTAGAATAAAAGCGCGATACAGAATCTAAACGGGGATATTTTTTTAAAACTGGCCGAACAACCTCTTCTATCCCATAAAACAGAAAATAAACATCTGACAAATATTTTTGGACAATTGCTGCTCCTGCAATAGCTGCTTCTGGACCGTAATCACCACCCATGACATCCACAGAAATTCTAATCACGCTTTCATATCCCACATCTTTTCATTTACATTTTTAAATACATATTATGATTTTGGGTGATTAAACACTCATAAAACATATCTTGTAAGAACAGCTCCACAGAAAGTACCGTTTTTATCATAGCATACAATAGATAATTTTTTTATGTTTTTACAATCACTTCCAACTTTTCAAAACAGAAAATGGCGAAAACTTTTTTTCTGCTTCTTCTAAATTTTTAACCACATGCATTTCTATCCCCTCTTTACGTGGATAATGATTAATAGACAACTCAAAAAACTCTTCCATGATTGCACCAATATCAATTCGATCATTATAAAATACTTCTGGTGTATCAAGCCCTTCTACATCTAAAAACAATTCTCGTGTATCTTCTGATATTTTGGGCTTCGTTAAATTTGAATCTTCGGGAACAAAAACAACCTCAATATTTTCACGAAGAATATTTTCTAATGGTTCTAATGTAACAACACATAACTGTACTATATGCGCTTGCAACAAACCTTTTATACGCACACCGCGTTTTTTCCACGGAAGAATATGAAATTTTCCCTCACAAGATTTTACTTCAACTAAATCATGGTTTTGAGCTAAATTTGTACATTCTTTTTTGTTTGCACAAAGATGAACTCTTATCCCTTTAGCAGGAAGGGAACGGACCGATATTGGATAGGCCAAAGCAAATGTCATTTGAGAAACGTTTTGAACATTCATTGACAACTCCCAAATATGAAAACCTATAAAACACTGTGCCTTTATTTAGCTCAAGTATATTTCATTCATTTTTTTCTTTTCTAAAGAAATTCTATATGGCATAATTTGCCTTATAACAGGGAAACTCAATGTAAGCTACGGTAGATTAAGCTAAAATTAGAAAAACTTGAGATTGCCTTCTTGTCGTACATCTCAGTATAAAAAGGAGATATCATTGTTTCAAATGCCTCACATAATGGCCTTAATCAAACGTAAATTGTTGGTTGGTCTATCAATAGCAAGCATCGTAACACTTGCGGGTTGTAGTCTTCTTGATTCTTCAGGGTCAAGCCAAATTTATAGAGAGGGTTATATTCTTGATAAAAATGCTCTAAGTTCTATTTCTGTTGGCTCAAGTCAAGAGCAAGTTCTTTTAACTTTAGGAACACCTTCATTAAAAACAAAATATGATAATGAAGTCTTTTATTACATCTCACAAACACGTTATCGTGGGATGCAATTTATGAAAACAAAAATTATTGACCGCAAAGTTTTAGCTATTTACTTCAATAAAAACAATCAGGTTACAAAAGTTGCTCACTATGGTCTACAAGACGGTCAAGTATTTGATTTCATTACGCAAACAACACCAACTATAACAAAAGAACACCCTTTCTTAATTCAAATTATAAAAGGTCCTGCGAATCCACCAGTTCCTAATTAAAGTATATTGTCTAGTTACCTTTTTAATCTTATTAGGCCTGATACTATCAGGTCTAATAAAGGAAGGGTTTTTAACTCTTAAAAACGAACTTTTTTTGCCATACTGTCGAGAACTGCATTAACAAGTTTTGGCTCATCACCTTCAAAAAATGCTTTGGCTATATCAACATATTCATTCATGACGACCGCAACAGGAACATCTTTACGGTTGATCAGCTCCCATAAAGCAGCTCGTAAAATTGCTCGTAATATAGAATCAAGACGTGAAAGAGACCATTCTGCAGAAAGCTGTTGATGAAGCAGAGGATCAAGCTGCTTTTGGTCTTTTACAACACCCGTTATAATCGCCAAAAACCATTGAAAGTCAGCTTCAAGATACTGGTCTCCATCAATATCTTTTCCCAAACGATAAGTCTCATACTCAGCAGCTGTTTCCATCACTCCCGACCCCACAATATCCATTTGATAGAGAGCCTGAACCGCGGCAAGTCTTGCTGCTCCACGTTTATTGGCTGAACGCGGGAAATCTCTGCTTTTTATATCAGCCATAGTTAATAATTATCTCCAAATCTCTTTTTTAGAGCGATCATGCATAAAGCAGCTTCAGCCGCAAAACCACCTTTATTTTTGTCATCTTGTTTTGCACGTACCCATGCTTGCTCTTTATTTTCAACTGTCAAAATACCATTTCCAATAGCTAAGTGCTTATGAACGGCTAAATCCATCAAGGCCCGACAGGAATCATTGGCAACAATTTCAAAGTGATATGTTTCACCCCGAATAACACACCCCAGTGCAACATAACCATCATAAGATATCTTATTTTGTTCAGCAAAAGCTATTGCAGCTGGTATTTCTAAGGCTCCTGGAACTGTTATAATATCATAACTTGCTTCAGCTTTTTGCAAAGCGCTCACAGCACCTTTTAAAAGTGCATCAGAAATCTGTTCATAAAAACGTGCTTCAACAATCAATACGTGAGGCCTTTTACGTATCTCTTTCATCATAATGAAATTCCACAAAAAACGAATCAAAAAACTCAAAGCTATAGAGCATAAAATGCTAAAAACGATCAATAGAGTTGTAGTTTATTCAACTTCTCTTTTAAAAGCAAAAAGCTTAGCAGCGTAACGAGCAAGTTGGTCAATTTCCAAATTAACCCAATCTCCAATTTTAGCTTGTCCCCATGTTGTCATTTCAAGTGTATGGCGAATAATAAGAACATCAAAAATACAATCTTCAACACCATTAACAGTCAAAGATGTCCCATTAAGCGCAAGTGATCCCTTAGGAACAATAAAGGGCATAAATTTTTTTGAAACTTTTAAATAAAAACGAATTGCATCCCCTTCATTTTTTTGTTCAACAATTTCAGCTAAGCCATCAATATGACCAGAAACCAAATGCCCTCCCATTTCATCGCCCAATCGCAGCGAACGTTCTAAATTAACAAAAGTTCCTTTTTTCCATTGGGCAAGATTTGTTAAACGTAATGTTTCTTCCCACGCCTCAACAACAAACCAGTTGGAATCTCCTTGTTTAAAGCCTCGTTCCACAACTGTAAGACAAATTCCTGAACACGCAATTGACGCACCAATTGCTAAGCTTTCTATAGCATAGCGTGTAGAAATCTTTACACGCCTCCCCTGCTTTAAAGATTGAACATCTTCAACACAACCGATATCCGTTACAATTCCTGTGAACATAATGTCTTACGTCTCCATTTATAAAAACGATCATTTCCAAACATTTTTGTCTCAACCTCATGAAATTGCGAAAGATAATTTTCAAAATGAGGTGCTTCAATACGTTTTTTTCCTAAAACAACGGGACTATAAAAACATATTAAATGATCAACACAACCAGCATTCAAAAACTTTTCCCCTGTCTTTACACCCCCTTCCAGTAAAACACTATTAATCCCCTGTTTATAAAGCATCTGTAAAAGAGAAAAAGGTTCAACAAAACCATTATTCATCTCTACCGAATAAACAGACACACCATATTGCTCCAATGCATTTTTTTTGCTTTTTTTTAAAAGATTCTCATTACAAATAACCCATGTAGGAATTTTTATGGCTGTTTGGACAACTTTCGCATCAAGGGGAATAGATAAATCTGCATCCAAAATAATACGAATTGGTGAGCGCATTTCCATTCCTGGCAAGCGGCAATTGAGTTGTGGATCATCTGCTAGTATAGTCCCAATACCAACGAGAATAGCATTGTTTTGAGCTCGTAGAATATGTGTATGGGTACGAGAAAGCGCTCCACTAATTTTTATTCCCCCCTCCTTTCTTTTTCCCACACTATTATCGGCAGAAATTGCCATTTTAAAAGTGACAGCACAACGTTGCAACTTTCTTATACACCAATGCGTCCATAAAGCTTCAAAAGCCTCTTCAGCTAAAATGCCCTCAACGACTTCAATACCCGCTGCACGCAAAAGAGCAAGACCACGACCATCCATACGCTTATCACAATCGGTCAGAGCAACAACAACTCGGGAAATACCTGAATCAATAAGTGCACTAACACAGGGAGAAGTTTTTCCATAATGTGCACAAGGTTCTAAAGTAACATAAGCGGTCGCTCCTTGAGCCAAAGAACCAGCCATGCGTAAAGCTTGCGCTTCCGCATGAGGCCTTCCATGAAGAGCTGTTACGCCATAGCCAACAATAAATGAACCCGCACCGCCATCATTTTGCACAATTAGCGTACCTACGGAAGGATTCTCACCTGTAAGTCCTACATGACGCTCTGCTAAACGGATAGCGGCAGCCATAAACCGTTCATCTTGCACTTTTTTATTCATCAAAACGAGATTCTGTATCCGCTACACCCTTTGACAACTCATCGATAATATCGTGAAAATCGCTTGCATTACGAAAATCTCGATACACAGAAGCAAAACGGATATAAGCAATATCATCAATCCTTTTTAATGCTTCCATTACAAGATGCCCAATTTTTTCTGAAGCAATCTCTGGTTCCCCCAAACTCTCAAGCTGGCGTACAATGCCAGAGATTGCTCGTTCAATACGATCAGGATCAATATTGCGCTTACGTACTGCCACATCAACTGATCGCATTAATTTATCACGATCAAATGGCTCACATCGTCCACTTTTTTTAGTAACCAAAAGCTCACGCAATTGAACACGTTCGAAAGTTGTAAAACGACCACCGCAAACGGAACACACACGGCGGCGGCGAATCACCGCCCCCTCTTCTGCTGGACGTGAATCTTTTACCTGTGTATCCTCATATTGACAGTAAGGACAGCGCATTTCTCTTGCATCCTTAACAATTACGAAGATAAGAGTAAAGAGGAAATCGATTCGTTATATCTATCACTTTTTCCCTAACAGCCATTTCAACGCCACTATTATTCTCATCGCTTTTTGACACCCCAAGACCATCAAGAACTTCCGAAATTAGTTCACCAACTTGAATAAATTCTTTTTCCGAAAAACCACGTGTCGTTGCAGCGGGTGATCCTAAACGAATTCCTGAGGTTATCGACGGTGTTTCAGGATCAAAAGGAATACCATTTTTATTACAAGTAATATTTGCCCGTCCCAAAGCTAATTCAGCGCGTTTTCCTGTTATATTTTTAGAACGCAAATCAATCAATAATAAATGATTGTCTGTACCACCAGAAACGATATTAAAACCATTACTCTGCAATGTTTTTGCTAAGGTCTTGGCATTGGCAACAACATCAGCAGTATAATTCTTGAAAGAAGGCTGCAAAGCCTCTGCAAATGCAACAGCCTTAGCCGCAATCACATGCATCAAAGGGCCACCTTGAAGACCGGGGAAAATCGCTGAATCCATTTTTTTCGCTAAAACTTCATCATTTGTTAAGATCAAACCACCCCGAGGACCTCGAAGCGATTTATGTGTTGTTGTCGTTACAATATGTGCATGGGGAACAGGGGAAGGGTGCACACCGCCAGCAACGAGGCCAGCAATATGCGACATATCAACAAGGAGATAAGCACCTATTTCATCTGCTATTTCACGGAACCTTTTCCAATCCCATAAACGAGGATAAGACGATCCTCCTGCTATGATAAGCTTAGGCTTACGCTCTTTTGCAAGCCGCTCAACTTCCTCCATATCAATAATCTGATCTTCTTGACGCACACCATAAGAGATAACATTAAACCATTTTCCAGACATATTGACAGATGAACCATGGGTAAGATGACCACCAGCATTTAAATCCAATCCCATAAATGTGTCACCAGGCTGAAGTAATGCCAGAAAGACAGCTTGATTCATTTGGCTACCAGAATTGGGTTGTACATTTGCAAAAGCAGCACCAAAAAGCTGTTTTGCTCGCTCAATTGCTAAATCTTCAACAACATCAACAAATTGACACCCCCCATAATAGCGTCTTCTTGGATAACCTTCTGCATATTTATTTGTTAAAACAGATCCCTGTGCTTCAAGAACTGCTCTTGAAACAATATTCTCTGAGGCAATCAGCTCAATCTCATGTTGTTGCCGCTCAAATTCTCCTTTAATGGCATTAAAAATAGCACCATCAACTGTCTGTAAATTATCATTAAAAAAGCGCTTTTGTGCGTCATTTTCTTGCTGAGTCATAAAATACATTCCTAACATTGAAAAATAAAGTCTCTAGACGATAACACAGCAAACCATGCAAACCAAATATTTTAAACCATTTACACTCAAAAATACTGATACAAATATCTATCTTATTCCTCGTCATAGCGACAGCAAAAAACTTCTCTCACAAGAAGAGTAAAAAATGAAGTTAAGTTTTTTCTTTACGCCCTGATTGATAGCTTTTACAAAAAATATCTATAATCTAAAGAAATTCAATAAGTTAATGATTATTATTTAAGTTGGTAATGATTTAAAATAATTTATAATCTAAAGAGCTGTATATCGTAGGGAAAATTAATACAAGGCAAGGCAAGGCAAGGCAAGGCAAGAATGGTAACCAAAGTCTTTATTGATGGTGAACACGGCACAACCGGACTACAAATACAAAAACGCTTAGAGAAACGTACGGATTTAAAACTACTCTCTCTTGCTCATAAAGATCGCCATAATGTCCATCTGCGACAAGACTATCTTACTCAAACGGATATTGCTATCTTATGTCTTCCAGATGATGCAGCACGCCAAACTGTTCATTGGCTTAAAAAAAATAAAAACATTAGGATTATTGATAGCTCAACAGCTCACCGTGTTGCACCAAACTGGGTCTACGGTTTTCCTGAAATGACTGCAGGCCAAAAAAAACGCATTCAAGAAGCCCATTACGTCTCTAATCCTGGATGTTATTCCACCGGTGCTATTAGCTTGATTCGCCCCCTTCGCGAAGCAGGATTGCTAGATGCCGATTATCCCATCTCGATTCACGCAATCTCCGGCTATACCGGTGGTGGAAAACAATTGATTACACAAATGGAAAATCAATCTAAAGAAAATATTCAGGAAAACTATTTTATTTATGGCCTCAATCTTGAACACAAACATGTGCCAGAAATTAAACTCCATGGACAAATTAATCAAACGCCACTTTTTATACCCAGTGTTGGTCGTTTTCCTCAAGGAATGATTGTGAATCTTCCACTACACCGCCATTTATTCACAAAATCAGCAAACTGTTCTGATCTGCGTGAAATTCTTACAAACCATTACGAAGGCCAAAATATCATTTCAGTTGTATCACAAGATGAAATAGCTTCTCTTCAAAGATTAAATCCAGAATGTTTTGCCAATAAAGATGGTATGAAATTATTCGTTTTTGGAAATGATCGCGAAGGAATTTTTAATCTCTGTGCCCTCTTCGATAACTTAGGAAAAGGTGCATCAGCTGCTGCTATCCAAAACCTCGATTTAATGCTCTCAAGCAATTAAACACCATCTGGATACACACTTTTATTCAACAACGCGATATGCCCCTTTTGTTGCTCGCCAGTGTGCAACCGCAAAACATAACACGGCTAATGCCATACTTTGATGAATGAGCCCTAAACTTATTGGCACCTCATGTAATAGTGTTAAGATGCCTAAAAGTGCTTGGATAACAATCATAACACAGATAAGAAATGCCCGACGAGAGTGGGTTGAATGCGGAACATTTTTTTGCACATAGAAAGCATGAAAAGCCGAGACAATAAATAAAAAATAAGCAAAAAACCGATGAATAAATTGAACCGTCAAGGGATTTTCGAATAAATTAAGCCAAACAGGACGATGCTGCAACAATCCATCAGGAATAATCTGACCATCCATAAGGGGCCATGTATTATAGACTTTTCCAGCGTGAAGCCCTGCAACCAAAGCTCCTAAGTAAATCTCTATCAAGACGAAAATAACGAGCCAAGCCGCAAAATATTGCACCTTTTGATTGGCTGGTTTTTCTGAATATTCTGTAAGTCCGCGCGATAAATAAGTAACAAAAATAATAACCAAACATGCTGTTATAAGATGAAAAGCCAAACGATATTGGCTCACACTTGTTAAATTACTTTGCCCAATTCCTGAAGCGACCATCCACCAACCAATAAAACCTTGAAAGGCGATAAGGATCGGCACAATGATAAGCGGAAGTAAAATATTTTTTTCAATACGCTTCGTCGCCCAAAACCAAATTAACCCAAATAAAGCGACAAGACCAACAAGACGCCCGAGAACACGGTGCGCCCATTCCCACCAAAAAATGACCTTAAAAGCACTTAAAGTCATATCAGAATTAAGCAACTTATACTGCGCTATTTGTTGATATTTTAAAAACTCCTCTTGCCATTGATCCACACCAATCGGTGGAATAACACCATGTATTGGTTTCCATTCCGTTATTGACAATCCTGATCCCGTCAAACGGGTTGCTCCCCCTACCAAAACAATTGCTAAGCAAAGCAATAAAATAGAATAAAGCCACACCTGAATTTGCTTTCGATTTCTCTTTTGCACAGGTGTTAAAAGGTTATTGTTTAATCTTTTTACTGCCATCTCTAATTACCCCACGCTTCTCTCCAACTACAATGCATTTTTTAATTTAAAACACAAAATCTTCGCATTCTAGTATGTACTATAACTTTAGCAAAAAACAAGCGTACCACTATAGCATGCGATACATGTTTCTTATTTTACGAAATTCATAATGCAACAACACGATACACAGTCTTTGGAAAGCGACTGACCATCCGCATCATCCAGTCCTGCTCATTAAGAACAGTATTAGAAATATAATAGTCCGTTAGCTCTGCAAATTGCTCAAATCCATATTTAGGTTCGCTCGCCATCTCTAAAACGATAAAATCATACTCTTTTTTAAATTCTTGTAATATATGAGAAATATTATTTGAAAAATCTTGTGCAGAAACAGCGCTTGTTAACCCTTGAGGGAGAATATCAACCCCCGTATCATAATCACGGTAAATAACATCATGCAACTGAGCATTACCCGTTAAAATATCACTCAATCCCCGATGTGGACCAATGACTTTCTCGATTTGTTGACCAGAGATATCAACCAACAAAATTGTTTTGTGCTCTTTTGTAAGATGAAGTGAAAGTTTTGCCGCTGTCCGTGCAGCTTCTGGTCCAATAATTGAAATAACAGTTGAAGCACGCCATTTTAAAATATCAGATAATCCCTCTATCGTAATAAAAGCTTCAAGATTTTTCATTTCTTGAGAGACTAAAATACTCTCATTCTTCTTGAGAGAATTTTCTTTTGGTCTCAAATCCTCTTCTAAGAGTTGATCTTTTTTGCTTCTAAAGCACGAAGAAAATAACATTATTCCGAACAAAAGGGGCAGGAAGCTCGCCAATGTACTCACAAGAATATTTTTTCCATAAAGAGCCATAAAGGAAATTGGCGCTAACGTTGTTGGTTTAACCACGTGAATCTTTGCATTTTGCAAGAGAAGAGAATCATCATTCAATCCCCGATATGAACCAATAACTTTTTCCCTCTCTTGAGCAGACTCACGCATCGCTTTATTTTGTACATCAATCTCTGCTTTTATTTTATTTTCAAACGCGCTAAAGATTTGATTCAAAGAATGTGATTGATCTTTTACAAAAAAGCCCATCTTTTTTTTGAGCTGTTTTTCTAACTCCGTTGCAATAATCTCATCTAAATGAACTTGATCAACAATCTGTGAAATTTTATTTTTTAATTGATAAGAAACCGCCTCTAATTCCGCAGTCATGGCCTTAATTTGAGGATGTGTCCACCCCAATTGTACAGCCATATGTGCTCTTTGTGCTTCCAAGAGATTACGTTTAGATTCCAGAGATACAATTGCTGAATTGCCTGCAATAAATGATAAAGACAGTAAAGACTGCCCCTTTTCACGCATCATGTTAATTGTTGAATTCAAACTTGTTAAATGAATACGCTTTAAAGTTGCTTGCGTTAATTGCAGCGAAAGATCATGAAGCTCTGTTTGTTTGACATCATGCTGAATAAAAGAATCAACAGAAGCACGAAATCCCTGCATGATATTAACGATGGCAGTATTATCATATCGTTTGTCTTTTAAATTCTCATTTAACAAAAATTGTTTTTGTTTTACAATAACTTGTAAAAACGTAGAAAACCAAGTTTCCACCCCCTGTTGGGCTGCTTCAAGTGTTTCAGCTTCAAAAGTAAGATTGATAAGATCATCATGACGCGATAAACGAATATTTTCCTGTTTTTTTTTCTTATAAAAAGCACTTAAAGAAAAATGCGAATCATCTAAAAATATAGGCTGTGAAAATAAAAAGGTGATAATATTATCTTGTTTTTCAATGGGGAGTGGCTTTCCTGCAGAATCAGATAATGAAAAGACTATAGTTGCTTGATAACCACGAGGCTGAATAAAATAATAAAACCAAATCAAAGAGATAGACAGAACCTGCAACAGCAAAACAATCAAAATGTTTCGCCATACTGTACGTACGAACAGTCTTTTATTGCATTTAAGACTCATCTTTATTTTAACCAGCAAAATACTTCTTCATACTGTTTTATTAAGAGAAAGTAGTAACTATCCTCTTAACTTGCTGTCATATTATTTTGAAATAAGAAAAACATAAAATTTGAGTAAAAAAGTTCAACAATAACTTTTAAAAACTTAATTCATATTTTTTTTGATGTTCTCTAGTTGTTTTTTTGCTTCAGAAGTAAGAACGGCTCTAATAGTAACAGAGCCATCATCATGTCCTTCCTGCTTTATTTCTGCAGAGTTTTCATAAAACCAATCAATAAGCGACATTTCATGAGGTTTTAAAAGATATTCAATATTTTTCACCTCTCCAAAAATTTGCTTTTCAATTGTTCTTAATAATTGATCGAGTCCATCTTCTTTAAGAGCTGATACCATGAGAGCAGGATTTAATCGTGTTTTTGCGCTCGTTTGTAAAACATTCAATGCTTGCTCATCTAACATATCAATCTTATTCCAAACTTCTATGATATGCTCTGTATCATCAGTATCGATATCAAGACTTGAAAGCACTTCTAAGACATCTTGGGCATGGGCTCGATGATCAAGATCAGACATATCTCTTACATGTAGAATAAGATCTGCCTCAACCACTTCTTCAAGGGTTGCTCTAAAAGCGGCAATCAAGTTTGTTGGCAAATTAGAGATAAAACCTACAGTATCAGACAAAAGAATCGTTTTTCCATGGGGAAGAACAACTTTACGCAAAGTCGGATCAAGCGTTGCAAATAACATATTCTTTGCTAAAACATCAGCACCGCTTAAACGGTTAAAAAGAGTTGATTTTCCTGTGTTCGTATATCCAACCAAAGCAACAACAGGATAGGATGTTTTTTTTCTTTTTGCTCTATGAAGTGTACGTGTTTTAATAACCGTTTCTAATTCGCGGCGAATACGAGTAATTTTTTCTTGTAAAAGACGTCTGTCTGCTTCAATTTGCGTTTCACCAGGTCCGCCTAGAAAACCGCGCCCTCCCCGTTGCCGTTCCAAGTGTGTCCAACTCCGCACAAGTCGCCCTTTTTGATAGGACAAATGTGCCAATTCTACTTGCAAAACACCTTCTTTTGTTCGTGCACGATCACCAAAAATCTCAAGAATCAAAGCCGTTCTATCAATAACTTTACAATTCCATAATTTTTCTAAATTACGCTGCTGCACTGGCGTTAAAAAATGATCTATAACCGCAAGCTCAATAGAATATTCATCGATATAATCGGCAAGCACATCTGCTTTACCTTTTCCAAAGAGAGTCGCAGGACGAGGTGTTGTAATATTAATTGTTTCATAATGAACAACTTCTAACCTTATAGCACGCGCTAACCCCAATGCCTCTTGAACGCGAGAAGACATAGAACACTCCCTCAAAGGGTTTTCTGTTCTATTCTCTTGAAAAATCGGTATCAAAACAAGTGTGCGCACTTGTTTTATAATTTGCGAAAATACTCCTCCTAATCTCTCATTTTCATTTATCATAGCAATCTAAGTACTTTAAAAATGGGATAAGAAGTTTATCTTAAAATGATGTGTTTACTCAGGACTTTCTCCTTCAAACATCTGTACAGGCTGTCCGGGCATAATTGTAGAAATAGCATGCTTATAAACCAATTGCGCGTGTCCATCTCGGCGCAAAAGGACACAAAAATTATCAAATGAAGTTACAATACCCGTGAGTTTAACGCCATTAACAAGAAAAATGGTAAGGGAAATTTTTTGCTTACGCACCGTATTTAAAAACACATCTTGCAGGTGTTGTGATCGCTCTGCCATTATTCTTACACCTTCATCTCGATTGCATAAAATATTCGTGCATGCATATCGACTGAAAAATATTCAATTGTCAACGTAGAAGCTTCAAATTTTAGCAACAAATAACTGAAATTAGAGAAAAAACCGCTCTTTAAAGCAATAATAAAGCATAGCTTATGAAAATCTATCGTTAAATTCAAAAATTTTTCACGTTTACTTTTTTATGAACTTACAGTTGAGAAACAAATTTTTATACATCCTAATCTATTAGAGATGATGTACGAGATAATGAACCCTTTCCTTTAGAATCAGTAAAAGTAAGCAGACAACAACATTTATTATCGAGTATCGATACTCAAAAATGCATTCGCACCACACTATTTTTTAACATTAATATATAATTGCCCTTAAATTGTCTTTATCTCACAAAAAATAAGTTAATAATTTTTTTTATAAACACAAGTTGTAAACAGTATTTTTGTCTTTTTGAGAATCAAATAATAAATTGTTTTTGTTGCATTTTATAACCTTCTTAAACAGAATATGAGTTACCACGTTAACTTTATTTTGATAAGTTTTTAATTTTTTTTCCTCGGCATATTCCTTTCTAAATAATTAACAGCTAGTATGCAAAAATTATGTGGAAGAGCACGTATCCCTTTTTCCGTTTGTAAGAGTACGAGGCGAGTATGGCACGCAGAACCAAATTGCAAACATTTGAAGTTGAAGTTGAAGAAGCCCTCACCAAAGCGATGAACTTTGATTTCGATGACACAGCATTTGAAACGATATCATCAAATAATTCTGAAAATATTGTTAATGTTGATGATTTGATTCAAAAAATTGCAATGGCAGAAGAAGAGTTTCTTGCTGAAAATGGTCCTTCAATTTTTGTTTCTAATATTCATGATGATGCTGTTATTGACAAATCCGTTGTTGGACAGCTTTTTGCTCCAAAACCTTCGTCTGATATTTCAGGGGGAACGGTTCACAATACGTTATTGCCAAAAAAACTTCTTCCTGCAAATGATGATATAACAAGCCCTGTAAATTTTGGACACTTAAGGCAACGTTCTTCCTCTCGAATCTATTGGTATACAACAGCGCTTAGTGCTTTATGGGCAACGGGGGGAGCTTTTATTGCGCATAAGCTTGCCCCTGCTGGACTCAGCTCCTTATCCAGTATTAGCACTTTTATAACATCCCCAACAGGACTTGCTGTAGCGGCCGGAACAGCAATTCCTATCCTTATATCTTGGGGCGTTGCTCAATTAACAAAACGCTCGAATGAATTGCATAATATTGCTCTTCTTATGACAAATGCTGCACAACGCCTTAGTGAGCCACAACAATTATCTGAAAAACAAGCTATTGCTATAGGGCAAACTATTCGTGAAGAAGTCGCGGCAATGAATGAAGGTATTGAACGTACTCTCGGACGTGCTGTTGAACTTGAAGCAATCATACAAGGTGAAGTTCACAACCTAGAACAAGCCTATGCTGAAAATGAATCACGCATTCATACACTCATCAAAGAATTGAGTAATGAACGCATAGCCATTTTAAATCACGCCGATCGTGTACAATCAACAATTAAAGGAACTCAAGAACAACTGAGTGATGAATTTGGCTTGGTTACCTCTAAAATTGTAACCAATGTTGAAAAGCTTGCACAAACTCTTTCTCAAACTTTACAAAAACAAGGTGAAGACCTTGTTGAAAAACTTTCCTATGCCGGTGATGGTGTAACAAATCAGCTTGTTGAAAAATTTAACAAAACAACAACACAAATTCAGCAGAAAAATACAGAATTTTTCAATGAATTAGGAAAAAACTTTGATAGTTTTGCAAAAAAATTTGATCATAATGAAAAACAAATAGAAAAAACCTTTAATGAAACAGCAACAAAAGCAGAAGTGCATGCTGCTAAAATTGCAACACATATACAAGCAGTAACAGATCAAACTTTGCACGTTGTCGATGAAAAGTTTAAAGTTTTAGATAAAGCTCTTCTTGATCGCAATAATCAATCTCTACAGAGTTTCGATGAGAAGATTTTAAAGCTTGACGACCAGGCACATAAACTCTCTTCTAAATTTGATAATGTAACCTCACAAGCAATTGGAGCCTTTGAACAACGTTTAGCAACTGTTGACCTCTCTCTTAAAAAACACAGTAACTCCATTATTGATTCCTTTATAGAACGCACTCAAGTTTTAGAGAATAATGCTGAAAAACTTGGTAACTTTTTGGAAGCTCATATCTTGAAAATAAATGAAAACCTCCAAGAAAAAACAACGGACATTACCCATGCATTTACAAATGGACGTGAAGCTATTTTGTCTGCTATTGATAAAAGTAAAGAAAATCTGAGAGAAGAAATTCAATATGTCGATAATGCCATTGTTGATATTATACAAGAACGTTCACAAGATTTTAAATTGCAACTTTCTGATCAACGAGCTGTCATGGCAGATATGCTTGATAACGAGAAGAATAAAATCACTGATGCATTAAGAAATCAGATTGATATCTTGGTCCAAAATACTTCTCATATTGAAAAAGTTTTGACTGACAATGCTCAACTCGTTGATAAACAAGCTGAAAATCATATTGAAAATATCATTCAATGCACTGGAAAACTACAAGAAGTCATTGTACAAAGCTGCAATACAACGCAAGATGCTTTAGAAGCTCAAGCAAGAAATATTGATATCCGTGCCGATGCTTTGCGCGACTCTTTAGCAATTAATAGCTTTTCTCTTAATGAAGTTCTTGCTGATCAAGCACGCACACTCGAGCAACGCATGGAAACAATCCATAACCTTATCGCAAAAAGTGATATACGTGTCGATGTTGCATTGAAACAGCAAATAGATTTAGTTGAGAGTGCAATTATCGCCAATAATAAAAACATTACTGAAACCGTTCAAGGTCATATTAAAAGCCTTGAAAGCCATGCCGAAATTTTAAAGAATACTCTCTCTCAATCGAGTGGTGTTCTCTTTGAAACCCTTGAAACGCGCATGGAATCGTTTGATACAAATTTAGAAGATTGTGCACATAAAATTTTTGCACGGACAACAACGCTAGAAGAAACATTATCTGAAAAATTTAGCCAAGTCTGTGAAGCTATTGATATACAAACATCTGTTATTGAGGAACGTTCTGACACGTTAAAAACGTCTCTCATGTTGAGTAATGAGCAAAGTCAGATAGTTCAACAAGCGCTGGAAAACAGTGTTGACAATTTGCGTATTAGCTTAGAAGATTCTGTTAATACAGTCACGGATAATCTGCATAATAAGATTATAAAAGCTTCTGATATTCTTTCTTCTACGGGTGAACAAATTCTCTCTTCTGTTACGAATGTTACCGCACAAGCTGAAAATATTCTTTCGGAGTCAGGCAATCGAATTGTATCAAACGTTAAGAAAACAGTTTATGATACCAGTGAAAAAGTTCTATCTGTTCTTTCTGAACAAACAGCGCATACTGTCGAAGCTTTCGCAACAGCCAGTCATAATGCACAAGCATTATTGAATGAAACAATTCACACATCAACAACAGCAATAGAGCAAGTTCTTAACGAACGTTGTGATGTTCTTCATCACTCTATACAAAATCTTAAAAATAATTTAGGTTATCAGCTCTCTGATGTAACAAACCGTCTGGAAGATGCAAAGAATCAGACAGCAACACAAATTTCAGAACATGTTGGAAAAATAACAGAGCTAACAAATCACTTAAATCAAGCAGCACAAAGTACAACAGAATCAATTGGTTCTTTAACACAGCATATCGGTGAACAACTCTCTCTCTCCACACAAGATGCTGAACAAAGAATTTATGCACATAATGAATCTTTAGTGAATAGCTTAAACAAAGCGAACTCTGAAACACTTCAAACAGTAACGGTGATGAAGGAAGAGCTTGTTAATAATGTTTCATCCATTTTACAGCAGTTAAATCAATCAATTTACAACTTTCAAGAAAATAATAATGTTTTATTATCAGCCGTTCAAAATATTGATGATCAGTTTAATGAAACTGCAAATAATTTTTTCCGCAATACGAACCAAGTAGCGGAGCGTTTATCAGCTTCAAATCAAGCTCTTAATAATAATGTTGAAATTCTACAAGGACTTTCAAACAACACCTTTGAACAAATTAATCATATAACGAGCAGTTTTGGTGAACATGCTAAAACACTTTCCCAAACTATTCACGTTCTCGAACAGTCTGAAAATTCATTGAGTGCAACGCTTGAAGAAAAACATAATACGCTTTCTGTATTAAGCGATGCCCTTGTTTCAAAGTCTCATGAAATTAATCAAATGATTGAGCATTATGAAAAAATATTCAACTTAGCCCTTGAACGCTCTGATAAGAATGCGCGTAACGCTACGGATTCATTCCAACAATCCCTTAATAGGCTTATTAGTGAAGCGTCAACGCGTTTTTCAGGAGCAGCAGAAGATATACGTCGCTCCGCGGATGAAGTTCGTTTAGAGCTTTCAAAGATTAATAATGATATTCATGAAAATGCTAAAAAGCTTCCTGAAAAAACAAAAGAAACAACGCAAACAATTCGTACAGCTTTGAATGAGCAAATTACGGCATTAAAAGATCTCATCAGTGTTATACAACATGATCAAAAGAGTGCAAAAGAACAGTTAATGTCGGCATTTTCTACTTCATCAGTGCTTAATAAGAGAAGTGAGAATTCTCCTGAGTTTATTAAAAAGATCATTCCTCCTAAACCTGTATTACAAGAAGATCAAAGCATAAAAAGACCCAATAAATGGGTGTCAAATCTCTTAGAAAGAGCTTCACGTGAAGAAACATTTTATGATGAAACCCCAAATGACGCTGTTTTAACATCAGTGCAAACAAAACCACGTTCTACAAACAATTCTCTTAACGCATTAGCATCAGGTATCGTGCAAGCAATTAATCACAATGCCATTGTTGAGTTATGGGATCATTATCAACGTGGACAAAAAAACATCGCAACAGAACGCCTTTATACTTTGAGTGGAAAAACAATATTTGAAATGATTAAGAAAAAATATATGAGCGATTTTGAATTTAAACGTTTAGTGAATCAATATGTTGCGGATTTCGAAAAGCTCTTACGTGATATATCGCATAGTTCTGGTTCTTCCAACTCAGTTCGCAAATACCTGATATCAGATACAGGAAAAGTTTATACCATGCTTGCTCATGCAAGTGGACGAATTCAATAGACAATAAGAAAAGTGGAGAAAATATTTTTCCACTTTTCTCTTTCAAGTTGCCTTAAGTGCTGATCATAGAGTACTTTGCGATTAACTGGAGCTTTGTACTTCAAAGGCTGAGATAATTGGTATACAGTTTTTATGATATTCTAAGCAATACCCCTAAAGAAACGTAAAGGCTATCAAATAACATATCATTCTAAAAATGAGAAAGCTTATAAGAAACATTTCTATCCCTTTCTTAGATGTTTTTTATACACATATTAATTTTGCTTTAAGTATGTAAGTAAATATTTTTTATTATAATAGATAGAATTGAAATGAATAAATCTTATTGTATTCAAATTTTCCATTCAGCATACAAATGATTTATCATTAGAGCACCGTGTTATACGGAATATACGAATCTAGGATAAAATGTGCAATTATAGATGACACAGCGATATCTTCTTTATTAAAGACTTGCTTGTCAATATATAGGAAATACCGCTCTAAAGAATTAAGAATTTCATTGAACAATAAAAAACATAACTTCCATTTTCAACGTTTCAATCTCCTTATAAAACAATTTATAATTTTCAAATTGTTTCTTCTACCTACGTATAGAAATTTATATAAAGTATATATTTTATATAAACTGGATAAAAATAATATGAAACACTCTTCTATTCTTTCCTTAATTTGTAAGCATTGCAAAAATAATAATGGCTTGGTAATGTGAGCATTATTAAATATTTTATTTGTTTATAGACTAATCAATTTTTACGCGTTTTATTAAGGATAAGAAAAACAAATGTGCTACTGTCAATGAAATTATTCATGCGTACAAATGAAAAGAAACATCAAACTGGTTTTACGATCCAGAAAAATTTGCTCATGCTCATGCATTTTGATATTCAGAGAAATGAGGATTTATTAGTGGACAAAACCTTATCGTAGATGAAACACTCATAATAAACACACTAACTTGGATATCATAAAAATGTCTAGAGAACGAAAGAGTAATTTCAGTTCACCAATGGCTGAACGTGACAGTGCCGCACTTTTTTATCACCAACATCCCAAACCTGGAAAATTAGAAATACAAGCAACAAAGCCTCTTGATAATCAACGTGATTTAGCTCTTGCTTATTCCCCAGGCGTTGCAGCACCATGTCTTGCAATTCATGAAGATCCCAATCTTGCTGCTCAATATACATCTCGTTCTAATTTAGTCGCTGTTATATCAAATGGAACAGCTGTTCTTGGTTTAGGAAACATTGGCCCACTTGCTGCAAAGCCAGTTATGGAAGGCAAAGCTGTTTTATTCAAAAAATTTGCCAATATTGATGTTTTTGATATTGAGATTGATGCATCCGATATAGAACAAATGGTACAAACGGTATCTACCTTAGAACCTACATTTGGTGGTATTAATCTTGAAGATATTAAAGCTCCTGAATGTTTTGAAATCGAAGAAAAGCTGCGCGCTAAGATGAATATTCCAGTTTTTCATGATGATCAACATGGAACGGCCATTATTGTTTCTGCTGCTGTATTAAACGCCTTAAATCTTTCAGGAAAAAAAATTGAAAATGCAAAAATAGTAACTTCAGGTGCAGGTGCTGCTGCCCTCGCTTGTCTTAATCTTTTGGTTCGTCTTGGAGCAAAAGTTGAAAATATTTGGCTTAGCGACTTAGAGGGGGTTGTTTATGAAGGTCGCCAAACCCTTATGGATCGTTGGAAAGTCAATTACGCACAAAAAACTGACGCACGAACTTTATCTGATATTATTGATGATGCAGATATTTTTTTAGGCTTATCAGCGGGGGGTGTTTTAAAGCCTGAATATCTTAAAAGAATGGCTCAAAATCCACTTATTTTAGCGCTGGCTAATCCAGTACCAGAAATTATGCCGGAAGAAGCACATTCTATACGCCCCGATGCGATGATCTGCACAGGGCGCTCTGATTATCCCAATCAAGTTAATAATGTCCTTTGTTTTCCCTATATCTTCCGTGGTGCATTAGACGTAGGTGCAACTGCAATTAATGAAGAAATGAAAATGGCTGCTGTTCATGCGATAGCTGCCCTTGCTCGTGAAGAAACTTCAGATGTTGTCGCACGTGCATACGCAAAAGAACCGCCCAATTTTGGACCAGATTATCTTATCCCCTCTCCTTTTGATCCGCGTTTAATCCTACGTATTGCTCCTGCTGTTGCTAAAGCAGCAATAGCAACGGGCGTTGCACTTCGTCCTATTGAAGATATGGAAGCCTACCATGATATCCTCAATCGATTTGTCTTTCTTTCTGGTTTAACAATGAAGCCTGTTTTTGCTGCTGCAAAAACAGCAAAACGTAAACGTGTCATCTATGCCAATGGTGAAGATGAACGCGTTCTTCGCGCAGCACAAGTTGTTATTGAAGAACAAACAGCAACACCTCTTCTTATCGGCCGTCCACATGTCGTAGAAGCAAGATTAAAGCGCTTTGGTTTGAAAATTCGACCTAATATAGATTTTGAATTAACAAATCCTGAAGATGATCCACGTTTTCGTGATTATGTTAATTTATTGTTTCATTATACAGGAAGACGTGGTGTTACGCCTGAAATGGCAAAAACGATAGTGAGAACATCAACAACCGCTATTGCTGCCCTTGCCGTCATGCGTGAAGAAGCAGATGCAATGATTTGCGGCTTAGAAGGGCGTTTTGAACGTCAACTTGAATTGATCGAACAAATTATAGGACTTGATCCTCATGTTCACCGTTTTTCTGCTATGAGTTTGCTTATCTCTCAACAGCGTACTCTTTTTCTCACAGATACTTACGTTAATGAAAATCCTTCTGCAGAAGAAATTGCTGAAATGACTGTATTAGCAGCCCAAGAAGTTGAAGCTTTTGGGATAACACCCAAAGCCGCTTTATTATCACACTCAAACTTTGGTTCTAAAAACACAGAAAGTGCGCGTAAAATGCGTCAAGCAACAGAAATTCTTGCAAAATTACACCCTCATTTAGAAGCAGATGGTGAAATGCATGGTGATGCAGCTCTTTCCAAAGTTTTTCGTGATCGTGTTTTTCCTGATTCTCGTCTTAAAAGTGAAGCAAATTTGCTTGTTTTTCCAACACTTGATTCAGCCAACATCACGCTTAATACCGTTAAAAGCCTTACAAATGCGCTTCATGTTGGTCCTATCTTAATAGGGGCAGCACGTCCCGCCCATATACTAACGCCTTCAGTAACTTCACGAG
This sequence comes from Bartonella saheliensis, assembly GCF_902162175.1. Classification (NCBI taxonomy): domain Bacteria; kingdom Pseudomonadati; phylum Pseudomonadota; class Alphaproteobacteria; order Hyphomicrobiales; family Bartonellaceae; genus Bartonella; species Bartonella saheliensis. The sequence continues at coordinate 13,164 of NZ_LR607202.1, read as the reverse complement.
GCGTTGTTAATATAACAGCCCTTGCCGTCCTTGCAGCAAATAGAAAAAATAAGCTTGTAAAATAAATATGCAATAAAACTTCAAAGTTTTTTAAATATTGAGATATAGTATTTCACATACTGTAAAGCTCTTTTCTTTCTAGAAAAGACAGTTATATTCTGGATTAAGGCTTTTTTTTTAAAAGAAAAAAGGCTAGAAGAATGATATTAAATGTATTTTGAATTTTCTAACTCTATAATAAGGAATCCATACATTGCCTTCTACGTTTGATAAAGTTGCTGATATTATTGCAGAAATCAGTGAGATTGATCGCAATACAATCACACCCGAAAGTCATACAATTGATGATTTGGGAATCGACAGTCTTGATTTTCTTGATATTGTTTTCGCTATTGATAAAGCTTTCGGAATAAAAGTTCCCCTAGAACAATGGACGCAAGAAGTCAATGAAGGTACAGTTGCTACAGAAGAATACTTTGTTCTCAAAAACCTTTGTGCAAAAATTGATGATCTCGTTGCCTTAAAACAGGCGGAGTAATTTTTTCACTATGTATGATCAATCTGTATTCATCACTGGTATAGGTCTCATAAGCTCTCTGGGGGAAGGAACTGATCAACATTGGAAACTCTTAAATGATCCTATTTGTACACCAAACCTAGATTGTACAACTTTTTCGCCCTACACAGTTCATAAATTGCCTGAAATTGATTGGAATTTACAAATTCCTAAAAAAAGTGATCAACGGCAAATGGGAACATGGCAACGTCTTGGTACCTATGCAGCTGGTCTTGCTCTTGATGATGCCGGCATGAAAAATAATGAACAATTCACCTCAACAATGGACATGATCGTAGCAGCAAGTGGAGGAGAACGTGATATTACTGTCGATACGCAGATTCTTTCTAAAGCGCGTGCAGTCACAGATCATGCCTCTATGTTAAATGTTGCACTTTCAACCGAACTTCGTCCAACATTATTTTTGGCACAACTTTCAAATCTTCTAGCAGGAAATATTTCAATCGTTCATAAAGTTACTGGATCATCTCGCACATTTATGGGAGAAGAAGGCAGTGGACTTTCTTCACTTCAAATTGCTGTAGCCCGTATTAAATCAGGACAAAGTACCCATGCTCTTGTAGGAAGTTCCTATAATGCACAAAGTTATGATATGTTGTTGGCCCATGAACTTGGCGGGCTTCTAACCCATAATGGATGGAGCTCGGTGTGGGATCGTGAAATTCGCCCAGGTGGTGGTATTATCACCGGTTCTGGTGGTGTCTTTCTTGTTCTTGAAAGTGGTGAACATGCAAAAAAACGAAATGCACGTGCTTATGCTGAAATTAGCCAAATTATTACAGACCAAACAGATAGAACAAAAATGCCGCTTAAGGAATCAATTGCAACAATGTTAAAAGCAGTGGGCGCTAAGAATTCCTTAGCCATTTCAGCAGCATCAGGTGCTCACGAAGCAACAAAAGCAGAACAAAATGCTCTTGATGATGCCGATCTATCTTACCGAGGTATTACAACATTATTCGGTTATATGCGAGAAGCACAGTTTCCTTTAGCACTTGCCCTTGCAGCACTTTCAATTGAAAAAAAACGCTGTTTTCCAGCGTTATGTCCTCATGAAAAACCTTTTTCTAAAGAAGTCCATGAAATATTTGTTACCACTATTGGTATAAAAAGAGCTGAAGGTGTTGTGCGTCTTACGGCTGTTTGAAGGGGAATTTCTATTGTGAAATATCATGATCATTTTGGACGTCCACTTGTAGCCATAACTGGAGTTGGCGTTGTTACATCACTAGGACAAGGGAAACATGAAAATTGGCAAAAATTAATAAGCGGTATAAGCGGTATCCATAAAATAACGCGTTTTCCTGTTGAAGGATTAAATACATATATTGCTGGGACAATTGATTTTCTTAAAGAAAGTACGCTTGGTGCTTCGGCTCTTTCTGAAAAGCTTGCACATCTTTCTGCTGAAGAAGCTTTAAAACAAGCTGCTCTTGATAAAACAAGTTTTAATGGTCCACTCTTTTTAGCTGCGCCTCCTGTTGAGCTTGAATGGCAAGCACGTTTTAGTCTTGATCAAGAGGAAGAATTCAATAATGAGCCTTCTTATGCACATCTTCTTAGAATCTGTAAGCATAAACGCCATGAGGCACTTTTTGAAACCACACAATTTGGTGCCATTGCAGAAAAACTGCAAAAAACGTTTGGCACAAAGGGACTTCCTATTACACTTTCCACGGCTTGTGCATCTGGTGCAACAGCAATTCAATTAGGTGTTGAAGCTATTCGACGAGGCGAAACAAATCGCGCTCTTACCATTGCGACAGATGGATCCGTTTCAGCAGAATCTCTCATTCGCTTTTCATTACTCTCTGCTCTTTCCACTCAAAATGAACCTGCAGAAAAGGCAGCAAAACCTTTTAGCCGCGATCGAGATGGATTTGTTATGGCAGAAGGTTCTGGCGCTCTTGTTCTTGAATCTCTTCAAAGCGCATTAAACCGAAATGCTACAATTTTAGGAATTTTAGCGGGCTGTGGAGAAACAGCCGATGATTTTCACCGTACACGTTCAAAACCCGATGCATCACCAGCCATTGGATCCGTTCGCAAAGCCTTAAATGATGCACAAATAGCCATCCATGAAATTGACTATATTAATGCCCATGGAACTTCAACGCCTGAAAATGAGAAAATGGAATATCTAGCGTTATCGACAGTCTTCGGTGACATTCTAGAACATATTCCTGTTTCTTCTAATAAATCAATGATTGGGCATACCTTAACGGCTGCTGGTGCCATAGAAGCTGTTTTTTCGCTTTTAACTATTCAATCGGGAATACTTCCACCTACAATAAATTACGATAATCCTGACCCTGCTATCCCTTTAGACGTTGTTCCTCATCATAGCCGTAAAGCCAATGTCAATGCGGTTTTGTCAAACTCATTTGGATTTGGTGGTCAAAATACGAGTCTTGTTCTCACAGCCTATAAAGGATAATCTTTTCCATACTGACCAAAGTTAATCATACTGAAGCAATAGCAATTATCAATTGAAGGGGAATAATAATGCGTGCGCTACAATTGCTAAATGAACGTCAGCTTGAAATTACTAATATTTCCTCACCACCTTCACCTAAACCAGATGAAGTAACAGTGCGGATCAAAGCCGTTGCTCTTAATCATATTGATGTATGGGGCTGGCGTGGGATGGCTTTCGCGAAAAGAAAAATGCCCCTTATCATTGGTGCAGAAGCTTCCGGTGAGGTTATACAAGTAGGAGATGACGTTGAACATCTTCAACTTGGACAGATTGTTTCAATTTATGGAGCACAAACCTGCGGGGTATGCCAAGCTTGTCATGAAGGACGGGATAATCTTTGCACGGATGTAAAAGGAGTCTATGGTTTTCATCTTGATGGTTTTGCTTGTGAATTTGTCAATCTACCCGCACGTTTATTGGTTCCAGCCCCTCCCCAATGTGATGAACTCCAAGCCGCTGTTGCTCCAATTACTTTTGGTACCGTAGAACATATGCTTTTCGATAATGCAAAACTACAAACAGGAGAAACAATCCTGATACAAGCTGGTGGTTCCGGTATTGGCTCTGCTGCCATTCAACTTGCAAAACATATAGGATGTACCGTTATCACGACGGTAGGTTCAGATGAAAAAATTGCAAAAGCACAGTCTCTTGGAGCAGATCATGTGATTAATTATCGTAAAGATCGTTTTGAAGGTGTGGTGCGCAAATTAACCCAAAAAAAAGGTGTTGACGTTGTTTTTGAGCATGTTGGAGTCGATACATGGAACGGTTCTTTATTGTGTATGAAAAAGGGAGCACGCTTAGTAACTTGCGGTTCTACCTCTGGTGTTTCAGCATCAATAAATCTTATGCAATTATTTCAGCAACAACTGAAGATATTCGGTTCATTTGGCTGCCGTATGGAAAATATGAAAAATGCCATGCAAAAAATGGCACAAAAAGCCGTACATCCTGTCATTGATACAATTGTTGCTCTTGATGAAATTGGTACAGCTTTAAAACGAATGGAGAGCCGTGATATTTTTGGTAAAATTATTCTTAAAATAAATTAAATCATGATGAAGTTTTTTCTTAAAAATCTTATATATCGTATTAAAGTTATAGCTAAAAAGATATCCGACTTGTTATGGGCATATCTGCTTTTCGGTTCTTTATTTATTCTAAAATGCTTTCCAGCCAAAATGGGAATTTCTTTTTTTTCTTGGTTGGCAAAAAAAATCGGTCCCTTCGTACAGCGGCATCAAATAACCCTTGCAAACCTCAAGAATGCATATCCAGAAAAAACAGAGCAAGAACACTACGCGATTGCAATCGAAATGTGGGAGAATATAGGACGCTTCTTAGCCGAATATATTTTTCTTGATAAAATTTTTGATTTTGATCCTCATGCGGAAGAGCCAGGTTTTATTGAAGTTAAAGGAATTGAAATCTTTGAACGATTAAAAGAAGAAAAAAAGCCCCATATTTTTTTCACAGCGCATACTGGAAATTTTGAACTTCTGCCTATTTGTGCACAAAGTTTTGATCTGAATGTTACGGTCTTATTTAGACCCCCCAATAATCCTTATGTCGCCAAACGAGTCCTTAAAGCACGACAAACTTCTATGGGACATCTTGTTCCCTCAAAAGCTGGTGCAGCATGGACATTAGCAGGAAAATTAGCAGAAGGTGAAAATGTTGGTATGCTCGTTGATCAAAAATTTCGCCGTGGTATCATGGGAACATTTTTTAACAGACCTCTTAAAACAAATCCCTTAATTATAAAGCTTGCACGACAATATAACTGTGATATTTACCCAGCACGTTGTATTCGTCTGCCTGGAGGACGTCATCGTTTAGAATTATATGAACGTGTAGAACTTCCATGTGATGAAAAAAATGATATCGATATCGTTGCTTCTACGCAAAAATTAAATGATATTGTTGAAAATTGGGTTCGTGAATATCCCGGACAATGGATGTGGTTACATAGACGTTGGGACATCTAACATAAGCTTTATCGCTTACAGAGAAAGTACAAATGTTAGCCTCAAAAAATATCAAAGATCTCACCGCAATTATCACTGCTTTACGCAATCCTGATAATGGTTGTCCCTGGCATAAAAAACAAACTTCTAAATCCCTCATACCCTATATGCTGGAAGAATCTTACGAAGTCATTGACGCCATTGAACGAAAAAAACCTAAAGATCTCTGTGAAGAACTTGGGGATCTTCTTTTACAGGTTGTTTATCATGCTACCATTGCACAAGAAGAAGGTAGCTTTACTTTTGAAGATGTCGTTTATGCAATTACGGAAAAAATGATTCGACGCCATCCTCACGTTTTCGGAAATGCCGAGCAAAAAAAACGAGGGTTTATAAAAGAAGAGTGGGAATATATAAAAAAAGAAGAACAGGCTAAACGAGAGAATTTGAGTAAAGAAAAAAACAAAAATTCAAGTATTCTTGCAAAAGTAAAACCGATCCAGCCAGCAGAGCAAGAGGCTTTTGCTTTACAAGAAGAAGCAGCTAGAGTGGGTTTTGATTGGCAAGAAAGTGATAAAGTTTTTGCAAAAATAGAAGAAGAACTAGAAGAACTCAAAGAAGCCATCAAAAATAAAAAAAAATTAGAAATAGAGGCAGAATTTGGAGACCTCTATTTTATTCTTCTTAATCTCGCACGCCACTTAGCAATTGATTCACAAAAAGCGTTAAAAAAGACAAATATAAAATTCCGAAATCGTTTTGCCTATATTGAAGAAAAATTATCCACTCAATCTAAAACACTCACTGACGCATCCTTAAATGAAATGGAAGAACTTTGGAAGCAAGCTAAAAATGAACAATAAAAAATATCAGATTTATTCTCTCAAAAGAACAAGACTCCTAAAATTTCTCAATAATAATTGCTTTAGGCTTGGATAATTTCACGAAGCGCGATTCGTTTTATATTGATCTTGGGAAACAGGACGAAGTTCTACCGACTCGCCACACCCACATGCTGAAACTTGATTAGGATTTTTAAAAACAAAGCCAGAGCGAAGCGTTGTTACTTCATAATCCATCTGTGTTCCTAACAAAAATAACACCGCATCATGCGCAATAAAGACACGAGCACCATTAACTTCAACAACATCCGCATCTATTCTCTCTTCTTTGACAAGGGTAATTGTATATTCCATCCCTGCACAACCGCCTTTTTTGATCCCAATAAGAATACCTCGTGCATCTTTTGCATCCATAATCGCTTTAACGCGATTCACAGCAGCTTGTGTTAAACTTATTACCGAAAAACGACTCATCGTTTACTCTTTTCTTGGCTCAATAGACACTTTAAACATTTTTTCCCTACCATATTCTATCTGGTGGTATTTTAGAAGAAAAACAACAAGACATAAATTAAAACACCCTCCCCTTTTTATTGAGATAAAAATTTATTAGGATAGAAATACACCCTCATAAAATAAGATTTTTGATTGTACAATCCAGAATTTACAATTTTTTATCCTCATAAAAACACAAAATACCTCTGCTATAAAAACTCTAAATGAAAGAAAATATTTCAATGCTATACATTCAATTTCAAAGTTTTAAAAACATTCATTTTTATGACCTATAAGATAAGGAAACTTATGGGCATTCCTCTCCTTCCCCGATACCCTTAAAATCACAAATCTTCTCTCGTCTCAATCTGCAAAAAGAATTAAATCTATAAAGCTATTAATCATAGAGCTCAAATTTTAACGATAACAAAAAACTTTATAGATTCGTGACTTAATCTTGAACAAATAACAATCTATTGGTGAGAAAAATTCTTCACTTACAAAAGTTGTAAGTGTAAGAGCTTTTTAGATTTTGTTCTGTTTATTTTTTCTCTTGCCTTTAAAGAAACAGTCATTTAATCGTTTTACACAGACTCGGAGCGTAGCGCAGCTTGGTAGCGCACTTGACTGGGGGTCAAGGGGTCGTGGGTTCAAATCCCGCCGCTCCGACCATTTTTCAAACGCTATAAAATATAGCTTATTTTAAAATTTTTCATTTCAATTGCACATCCATGATTTTTTTCTCCAACATGAAACGATATACAATAATAAACGATGTGCAATAAACTTTTATCATCAATTTAAAAGAGAGCGTTTTTATGAGAATCATCTTCATTCTCACGAGAACATACAGGAAACGCGAGACCTTTGCCTCGCGTTACATTATCTTTAAAAACTTATAATTATTTACTTTTCATATTTTCTAAATTTTCTTTATGCGACAATGCTGCTGTTATCATTTTCTGTAATGGATGGTGATGTTTGCACAGTTATTTTTTTGGGTTTTAATTCAGCTGGCATTTCCCTTTTTAGCTGAATATGAAGAAGACCATCCCCAAGCTCTGCTCCAATAACCTTTACATGATCAGCTAAATGAAAACGTCGTTCAAAAGCACGCGACGCAATACCTCGATAAAGAAACTCTCGTTCTTCATCATCCTTTTCATGTTTTTTATCTCCCTTAACGATCAGCTGATTACAATGCGTTTCAATATCAATTTCATCTTGAGAAAAACCTGCAACAGCCATAGAAATTCTATAAGAATCTTCAGTTAAACGTTCAATATTATAAGGGGGATAAGAAGAAATTTCTTCTGGTTGTGTTCTTGAATCAAACCAGTTAAAAAGATGATCAAAACCTACTGTGGAACGATAAAATGGTGAAAAGTCTACTTGACGCATAATACTGCCCTCCTCTAGAGCGACTAAAATTTATAATTGATTCACAAAATTCCCAAATGGCAAACTTACTTGTAAATCCATGGACCCATCATGGCGACCACATTGTATTATCTGGTAATCGTTTTCTCTTATTTCAACTCTTTTATAGCTGAATTGATAAAAACTATCTAAAAAACAACTTACCCCTTTCTTAATCCTTCTTCATCATTACATAAATATCAAAGTCCTCTCATTATTTCACGTTAAACTCGGTGGCAAATACACTTAAAGGATTTCAATTGAAAACACCTCTTTATCCTATAGACTGGAGCTCCACTCCTCCTAATATCCATCATGGTACCCTTAAAATAGCAATAGATCGCGAAATTCGTTTTGCAACAACATATCCTGAGGTAAAACAATCTAAGGGAACAATTGTTATTCTTGAAAACAATATAAATGCTTTAGAAACATATTTTTTACCCATAAATGAAATTTCTAAACGCGGTTTTCATACAGCAATATTCGACTGGTTTGATCAAAAAAAAATATCCCTCACAACAAGAAAAAAAAACCGTCATTATTACTTTGATATAAATAATGATATTAATGACTTATATGAATTTCTTAAAAATATTGTTTATCCTACTTGTCCTCCCCCTTACTCTATGCTCGCCTATGGTATGGGGGGATTGATCGCCCTTAGCGGCTTAGATATCATTAATCATCAGTTTAACAGATTGCTCTGTATTTCTCCCCTTTTAGCTCCATTTGGTAATAAAACGAACGGTTTTCAACATAAAATAGCACAACTTCTTTCTGATATAGGCCTTGGTTTTATACCAGTAAAAAACGGAAAAAAGTTTAAAAAAATAAATATAAAAAATATACAGTTAGAGCACATGCATCAAGGGCTATTCCATTCCATTAAGCCCCCAACATCCCGATGGATGGCTTCGGTATTTAATGCGATTAATTCTGTGAAGAAAAATATAGGTCACGGACATTTACAAATCCCAACACTTTTTATTCTCGCCAATCAAAATAATCTTGCCAACAACATTGAAGTACGGGAATTATGCCAACACACCCATCTGATAGAAAGTATTACTATTACAGGCGCTGAACTTGATACAATTATGTACAACGAAGATTATAAAAAACAATTTTGGGCAGCATTTGATGCATTTATCTGCGATAATGCATCTATAAAATAATACAAAGCCTTAACTTCTACTTCTTTCCACCAAAAGCAAAAATTTCCATGAGCAACATGCTTTATAATGGATTCCATTTTCTAACCACTTATATGATTTGTTTTATAGCTTTTATAAGCAACCCATGAAACAAATATTCATAACAAAAATAACGAATGTGTAATTTACATTATCATATCAAACGATAACAGTATTATAACCATTATAAATAATTCAATAAAATAACTATAACAAACTTATTTTAGTATATGATGATAAATCTCTTAATAAATAAGAAATCAAAATACTAATCTTGATATATAAAAAGCTCTGAAAATAAAAATTATTTATAACATTTTTTTGCTAGTTTTTATAAAATAAATAACTATAAAAATTCTATTTTTTAAGATAACCTTTTAAAAACAATAAATTAACATAATATTCTCCTAATTTTCTAATATAAGGTCTCCCTACAGTAACGACTTTTATAATTTTTTAATGGAGTTCTGGTAAAAAACAGACAAATTAAAAGAAAAAATAGCAATGAATCATTTTAAAAATTTTAGATCATTCCTTCTTTTTTTAATCACATATATTCCGAATTTAACCAACTCACAACGAATATGTTGTATTTTGAATAAGAATAAAGAATTAACCATTTTGCCATTCATTTCAATTACGAGTATTTTACCATCTTTTTTATAAATATTCTATATTGTATAATTGGTGTGGCAAAACTCTTACAAATGGAGCCATTGGAACACAATCATGAAACGAATCCTGCTCGCAGAAGATGATAACGATATGCGTCGCTTTCTCGTAAAAGCCCTAGAACGTGCAGGCTATGAAGTTGCCGATTTCGATAATGGTATTAGCGCATACGAACGTTTACAAGAAGAACCATTTTCTCTTCTCCTGACTGACATTGTGATGCCAGAGATGGACGGAATCGAACTGGCACGACGCGCTACTGAGATTGACCCTGACTTACGAGTTATGTTCATTACAGGTTTTGCAGCGGTTGCACTCAATTCAAATAGTGATGCTCCTCCCGATGCAAAAGTTCTTTCTAAGCCATTTCACTTACGTGAACTTGTCAATGAAGTTGAAAAGATCCTTATTGCTGCTTAAAAGGATGTTTTTCTAAATTATTTGTATCAGTTGTTAAGAGAAAATGAAATTAAGCATTGACGTTTGTCATTCTATATGGTGTATGCAACATCAATGAATGGGCGTGTAGCTCAGCGGGAGAGCACTACGTTGACATCGTAGGGGTCACAGGTTCAATCCCTGTCACGCCCACCATTGCATTTTGTATCACTAATAAGCTATTAATTTCTCATACCTTTTTTACAGTGAGGGATAAATAAAAGTTAGGGAATAGGATTTTGCAACATGACTCTATAAAGAGAATACCTCATGGAGCGATTCTAACAGTTCTTTGGAGTCTGCTGAAGTGTCTTAGTGTAAGCCATTTAAAAGCATCACAAATACGGAAACAGTTTTAGTTGCGACAACTTAGAAGGCTTTACTGTAAAATTCTTTCGACAAACTTCTACTGCTTTTCTAAAAGACGTTATCTACCTTCTGATCTATCATCCATTTTTTTGATTCTTTTTTCTCTATTAACGGAACATCTGTTATCAAAATAGTTAGATATAACAATAGTCTCTTCAGTGCGTAAAACACTTGCTTTTTAGAGCAGTATTTTAAGCTTACCAATAACAAATTATCATGAAATATTAAAAAGAGTAAAAAATACGATAAAAGCGATTTTTTATTTGCTCAACTCATTATTTATAATCATATTTTATTATTTGACATGTTAAATAAGAAATCCCAATCTTGTAAAATACTCTTATTTCAAACTTCTCCCGTATTAAATCAATCAAAACTATTCCTCTTGCACATCACAAGAAGGATTGGCATGTAGATAAAAATTATACAAGAAAGCATAAAATACCTATAATGATCTAAAAAGCTAAGGTTTATAGCAATATTGGCAGCTAACAAATAGGCAAAATATACGATATACTAGCTTGTTCTTTCATCGGCATAAAGATGATGGTACTTAATGGATTCAGCCATTACATCATTCACGGGCATTAGCGTAAAATAAGACTTTTGAGAGTTTTAAAAGTTATTTCTTTAAAAGAATCGCATAAATTGTAATACAATAGCACTCTCTTCTTTGCACGATCTTTCTATTAAAAAAGTATCTTATCTATGCAGGCATACACAGCCTTTTTTATATAAAAAGAACTCTAAAATCGTAACATATTATAAGGCTCAGCTTTCAAGACAAGAAGACACCCTTTATCCTCAAGGATATATTTCTAAACCCTCATCATAAACAGATCTATTTTTATGCTTCAGTATTCCATAAAACATTTCTAAACGAAATCTATCATGCCTTGAAAACCAATATCTTACCAAAATATCACACTGAAAAACTTAGTAATATTATTCATAAAAAAATTTAAATTAGGCATTTTTGCAATTTTATCGGCATTAGCCGTAATGTTTAAGACACAACTAAGAAATAGCACATTCATTTTTAGAAAAATGAAAAGAAGCATCTAAAAGAACGTTTTAGAAAACAGTTTTCTAAAGCATGAAATGCAGCTGCATTAAAATAGAATCAGCAATACGTGGCAAGAAAATAGGAGAGCAGGTATAGCCAACACTCATGGAAGTACTTTGCTAATAATTTTGTGTTGTTAAGGTTGGCATTCTGGTTTATCTTTATATTTTTGACAATAAGCACTCTTTAAACGTCTCTCGACGCTGCGCTTCGGAATAACAGCACCAGGAACACATATAGGAAGATCTTCGGCATTATAATTATGACACCGGTCTCTCAATCCAACCTGAAAGAGTCTATGATAAAAGCCTGACTTCACAAGATACATACGAACCGCAGTATTTGCATTCATGCTTAAGCCTTCTGAGTCCACTTAATAGTTTTATGACGTGTTTCATTTTTTCCTCCATGATTTACTTGCATTAATTTGTATACTGTTATGCACACCATAATCGTTTTGACATGCTTGACTCGCATTTCCATAACAAAGATGAGGACTAGGGTAACCAAATAGTACTTTCTCTATCTCTTTCAGTGCATTTCTACCAGGAGGTTTTTGATAAAAAGTAGCAGGATTGCCACCGATCACAACACCAAAAATATCATCTGTGCGGCTTTCCAACTCAATAGAGGTTTGTTTGCCATCTCTCAAATACCTTCCTTAATAGACCGGCTGCAGCTAAAACATTAAAGGTAAAACGTTCACATCATGGGCTGCCGAGACATTAATATTTTCTCGTGCATTAAAATCAGAGCTAACCACGTTCACATCTTCTTTTGTAGCGGTGATGGTGATATTTTTCCCATTGAACGAAGAGCCTTGATGTTCAAAACTTTCTTCATTCTCTGTCTTTCCCTCACTCCCGTAGATTGAGACAAAGCCCTTGCCTAAGCCCACACCAAAACCGGTTTCATGGGGTTCTGAATGGCTCTTATGATGGTCTGTCATGCCATTAATCGTTACATTTTCTGCTGTAACATTGATATTTTCATTGGCAATCATATGAGAAGCGGTAATCGTGGCATCTTTTTTTGCTTGTAAATCAATATTGCCCGTCGCCCCAAGAATAGAGGAAACCGTTGTGGTATGGGATTCAGCATTCTCGGAAGATTTGCTACTCAAAAAGCCACTTTCTGACGATTGTGCTTGCTGGTCGTCGTGTTCTTGTGCACCTTTGATGGTAATATTGCGTAATTTTGCATCTAAATACAGCTACAAAAATGTATTTTGTCCTCTTCCCCTTGTGATAAAAATTGGCCTTGTATCGATATTATTAACATTATAACAAAAATTCGCAAAAAACAGTCAATAAAACTATAAAAAAGTAAACTTTCTCTATGCTTTTTTGATAGCCATAACAGAATCGTAAAAAATGGTTACAGGATCATGTTTTTTTTAGATTGACCCTTTATAAGATTTTATTGTGATATCTTTCTGCTTCTTTATTAAAGCTTTTGCAAACACAATGATCCAATGACTTGTTATCTGCTATTTTCTACCAGCGCCAATTCTCTTTGAAGAAATGATAATAAAAATAAAAAAACTCCTCCTCTTTAGTAATAAGAGCAATATCCTTTTAGAGGACGCTGCCTTTCTTTATAAGGGAATGCACAAAAATTTCACCTTCGCTTCTAAAAGAC
>NZ_LR607201.1:0-84366 GCF_902162175.1 Bartonella saheliensis | reverse complement strand
ATCATCATTCTTTGTCTCTGTTTCAGTGTCAGCGCTTGCTGCTTGTGACGCTTCATACATAGCCTGTCCAAGTTTCATACTGACTTCTGCTAATTTTTGCATCTTTGTTGTTACTTCTTCCGTATCACTGCTTTCAAGCGCAGATTTCAAATCAGATATTGCTGTTTCAATCTGCCCCTTTTCTTCAGCTGATACTTTATCGCCATATTCATTGAGTGACTTTTCCGTCGAATGAATAAGAGCTTCCGCTTGATTTCTAGCTTCAACACCTTCACGGCGTTTTTTATCCTCAGCGGCGTGCTCTTCTGCATCCTGTACCATTTTTTCAATATCAGCATCACTTAAACCACCTGATGCCTGAATACGAATTTGATGCTCTTTACCCGTTCCTTTATCTTTGGCTGAAACATTAACAATACCATTCGCATCAATATCAAAAGTAACTTCGATTTGCGGTACACCACGCGGTGCTGGGGGAATACCCACAAGATCAAATTGAGCCAATAACTTATTATCACTTGCCATTTCCCGTTCACCTTGAAAAACGCGAATCGTTACAGCACTCTGGTTATCATCAGCTGTTGAAAAAACTTGCGATTTTTTCGTCGGGATCGTGGTATTGCGCTCAATGAGACGTGTGAAAACGCCTCCCAATGTTTCAATCCCCAAGGATAAAGGTGTTACATCAAGCAGCAACACGTCCTTAACATCGCCTTGTAAAACGCCCCCTTGGATGGCAGCACCCATTGCAACCACTTCATCGGGATTAACACCTTTGTGTGGATCTTTGCCAAAGAAGTTCTGCACGACTTGCTGAATCTTAGGCATACGTGTCATACCGCCCACTAAAACAACTTCGTCAATCTCACCAGCCTTTAATCCAGCATCTTTCAATGCAGCTTTACAAGGCTCGATGGTACGCTGTACTAAATCATCAACGAGTGATTCAAATTTTGCCCGAGTCAATTTCATTGTTAAGTGCTTGGGACCTGATTGATCAGCCGTGATAAATGGTAAATTGATTTCTGTCTGCTGTGATGAAGAAAGCTCAATCTTTGCTTTTTCTGCCGCTTCTTTTAGGCGCTGTAAAGCAAGTTTATCATTCTTTAGATCAATTCCTTGCTCTTTTTTGAATTCATCGGCAAAATAACCGACCAAGCGCATATCAAAGTCTTCACCTCCTAAGAATGTATCTCCATTAGTTGATTTAACTTCAAAAACGCCATCTCCAATTTCAAGGACTGAAATATCGAATGTACCACCACCAAGGTCGTAAACAGCAATTGTTTTTCCGTCCTTTTTGTCCAAACCATAAGCTAAAGCAGCAGCTGTTGGCTCATTAATAATCCGTAAGACTTCAAGTCCAGCAATTTTACCCGCATCTTTAGTCGCTTGACGTTGCGCATCATTAAAATAAGCAGGAACTGTAATAACTGCTTGTTCAACTTTTTCACCAAGATAAGATTCAGCTGTTTCCTTCATCTTTTGCAAAATCATCGCTGAAATTTGTGATGGAGAATATTTCTTACCCGCCTCTTCGACCCATGCATCGCCATTGTCACCTTTAACAATTTTATAAGGCACAAGTGCTTTATCTTTTTCAACCATAGGGTCATCAAAACGGCGCCCTATCAAACGTTTCACTGCAAAAACTGTCCCTTCAGGATTTGTTACTGCCTGACGTTTAGCAGGCTGTCCAACAAGCCGCTCTCCCCCATCCGTAAAGGCAACAACGGAAGGTGTTGTTCGCGCTCCTTCTGAGTTTTCGATAACCTTTGCGTTTTTGCCATCCATAACAGCCACACAAGAGTTCGTCGTCCCCAAATCAATACCAATTACTTTTGCCATATTATAATCTCCATTCAGCAAGCTACCTCAACCTTCATAAAGCATCTTTTTAAGATAGCTCCTCATAACACTTAAAGCCCGTATCCTACTTTAAGCAACATAAATAATAATAAATCGCAAGTCGCCAACAAGCCTCGCTGCCTCGTATATAAGAACAGGATTTTATTGCTACAAGAGAATAATGAGAGAAACATCTCCAAAATAAAAAAATTCTTTTAAAGTAGGCACTCTAATAATTCATAAATATCATATTTATGAAAGGGTTAAGATCATAATATATTTTTCTTTCAGTCCTCAACAAACAGATCTATCTATAAAAATAAAAAGAGTCATTTGCACACACCTCCTTGATCTCTCATCATGAATTAAGAAATATTGAACATAAAAGCTTTTAAAAACATCACTTAAAGAAAAATAACTTACAGCATAAATATTATGAACCTTCTTTAGACTAAAACAGCCATCATATCTTATGAACCTATTTTTATGAGCCTCCTTCATAGTATTAAATGATGTTTTTCCAAATGTTCATATTGATATTGTCTATTGATCCCCTTTCAATAATTTTTCTTCTAATTGTCTCATCATTCATTGTATTTGAAAGCTGTGTTTTAAAAGCTTTTTCTTAACTATATCCTTCTAAAAATCGAAAAATAATGCCTCTGTATAAATGCTTTAAAGTACTGAGAGCTGTTGTAAGACTAAAAGTTGATCAAATATATGATCTTTCTGTATTGTATCTTTATTCAGTAAAATAGTGGTGGACTGTAAATTTTTATCATTTACAAATACTTTTCTGAAATGAATACGAAAATGTTGAGAAATGTTTTATCACTGTGAATTTTACCTGTATTCCTTTAAAATCAAAGAACTCTATGGTTTCTCTTCTCATAATTTAAAGCGATTTTATTTTAGCAATTCTTTGCTTTTATTTTAAATAAAAAATCTGCTAAAATGAAAGAACATTCACAGTGTGAATCTTATGAAGGAGGGTCAATCAATGGTGATATCTATTATCAAGAAAATAACGAAACTCATCTTTAAGGATACAATATATGCACCATATCCATACAAAAAGATTATTGCAAATATCATGTGTGCTCTTCTTTTTGCGAGTATAACCTTACCAGCAAATGCTCAGCAATATAAACTTGGTGACATAGAAATTCTCAATCCTTGGGCACGCGAAACACCTAAAGGTGCAAAAGTTAGTAGCGGTTATTTTTATATTATTAATCACAGTAATACCCCAGATCGTTTAGTTTCTATTTCCGCAGACGGCGTAAAAACAACAGAAATGCACACTATGACCGTTGTTAATGATATTATGAAAATGGAAAAAATGCATAATGGCATTGAAATCCCGGGAAATGGCGAAGTCACACTTAAGCCCGGTGGTAATCATATTATGTTTATGGGACTTTCAAAACCCTTCAAGCTAGGTGATAAAGTTAGCGCAAAATTGACATTTGAGAATGCAGGAACCATTAATGTTGATTTCTCTATACACGCTATGAAAACAACCTCACCTTCCAAATCCACTCCTGCTCACTAAGCTCTTTTTATTATAATTATTATAAACACACATTTTATAAAACGAAGAAGCGTGAAATTTTCACGTTTCTTCGTTTTATTTAATGCCATAACATAAGCAAAAAACTATCCTCTTTTATGCGCTAAATAGGGTCAACTTCAGGAATACGCAAAACTTGTCCAGGATAAATTTTATCAGGAGATTTTAGCATTGGTTTATTGGCTTCAAAAATAAATGTATTTTTATCACCTTGCCCTTTTCCATAAACCTCTTCAGCAATTTTCCAAAGATTATCACCAGACTTAACCTCATAAAAACGAGAAGTTTTTCTAAACGTTGTATCTATAACTTTTAATTGTTCAACATCCACAGAAGAAATCCCTTGTGAATTGCCAACAACCAAAAGTGCTTTTTCAAGTGTTTCCCTATCTGGAACCTCACCGCTTAAAATAGCTTTACCGTCTTCAATTTGAATATTAACTTTTTCTGTATCGAGTTGAAAATGATCAAATGCGGCCTTAAAGTCTTTTTCTCTTGGTTCATGGTCCCCCATACCTAGCTTTTCCCCTACGGTTTTAATAAAATTAAAAAATCCCATTATGGCCTCCTTTCGTATAGCAGAAACAAATTTTTGTGCATATATTGCCACATTCTTGTCTTTGCTCTTAAAACACATAGGCGGATTTTCTAAACTTCAACAATCAAAACGAAACCTGTTCAATTTTGGGACAAAGATAAGAATAAACTTTGCAATAAATTTTAATAAAAAAAGCCTTTATGCAAATTTTCTCTTAAACGGAGGGATCTTAATAGACGTAGAAACATTATAAATTATGAAAGCAAAACAAGATTTTACAGGAATGACAATAGGTTTTTTACTTTGCTACAATTTGTATCATATTTGTTTTGCAAAAAAAATGTGAACTCCCATATAAATAAGTGTGGGTAATTTGCTACCGCAGCAATAGAAAGGTCTAAGAAACCATGAAAGATACACCAACAATCACGCAAACGATTGTACTTGTTGATGATGATCGCAATATTTTGACATCTCTATCTTTTGCGCTTGAGACAGAAGGATATCGGGTTGAAAGCTATACAGATGGAGCATCTGCACTCAAAGGTCTCACACTTCACCCCCCACATTTAGCTATTTTTGATATTAAAATGCCCCGAATGGATGGGATGGAGCTCTTGCGTCGTTTACGTCAAAAATCTGATCTTCCAGTTATTTTTCTAACGTCCAAAGATGACGAAATTGATGAATTATTTGGTCTTAAAATGGGAGCTGATGATTTTATTACAAAACCTTTCTCCCAACGTCTTCTCATTGAGCGCGTAAAAGCTATTTTGCGCCGTTCTAATGCTCGTAACCAACCGCTTTCTACAGGAACTGCTTCCACCTCTTCCCTCAAACGTGGAGATCTTGTGATGGATCAAGAGCGTCACACCTGTACATGGAAAGATAAACCTGTTATTTTAACTGTTACTGAGTTTTTGATTCTGCAAACCCTCGCACAAAGACCAGGCGTTGTAAAAAGTCGTGATGCTTTAATGGATGCTGCCTATAGTGACCAGGTCTACGTAGATGACCGCACCATTGATAGTCACATTAAGCGTCTGCGTAAAAAATTTAAACAAGTGGATGATGATTTTGCAATGATTGAAACACTTTATGGTGTAGGTTATCGTTTTCACGAGGTATGAAACTGCTTTGTCGCAAAAATTTGAACGGCAATCAAATCGATGACAGACAATTCTCAACTGGAAACTCTAAAAAAAATAGCCCCTAACGGTATATCCTCAGCGCCATTTCTTATGTTTTCTCATTTATACCTTCGAATACAACGTCTCTTTAGACAATTGCTTTTTTCCAGTCTCACACGCCGCATTGTTATATTAAATATTGCTGCCCTTGCCGTTCTGGTTACAGGCATTTTATACCTTAACCAATTTCGCGATGGTTTAATTGAAGCAAAAATTAAAAGCTTATGTACCCAAGGAAAAATTATTGCTGGAGCTATTGCAGCTTCTGCAACAGTAGATACAAACTCTATCCTCATTGACCCCCAAAAACTCTTAGAGTTACAGGCTGGTGAAAGCGTTACACCCGCCCCTCAATCAACCGACTCTTGGGACTTTCCCATTAACCCTGAGCAAGTAGCCCCTCTTTTACGACGTCTCATCACACCTAAAACGACAAGAGCACGTATCTATGATCGTGATGCTACTTTACTTCTTGATTCGCGGGTTCTTTATTCTAGTGGAGACGTTTTTAGCTATGATTTACCCCCCCTCAAAACAGAACAAAACATGTGGGATCGTCTTACTTCATGGTATTCAAACACATTTTATGGCAAAGGGATTGCTCTTGATAGAGAACAAACAAAAAGCCGTGGGATTGCTTATCCAGAAGTATACAGAGCATTAAACGGATCTCTTGCTACCGCCAAAAGACGTAATAGACAAGGTCAACTTATCGTTTCTGTTGCTGTTCCTGTTCAACGCTATCGCGCAGTGGTTGGCGCCCTTCTTCTTTCAACAACTGGCTCCGATATTGATAACATTGTGAAGGCCGAAAGACTGGTTATATTTAAAGTCTTTGTCGTTGTAGGCAGTGTACTCTTGGTTCTTTCTCTCTTTTTAGCCCATACGATTGCCCATCCATTAAGCAAATTATCTGCCTCTGCTAACCGAGTGCGGAATGGCAATAATCAGCGTGTAGAAATTCCTGATTTTTCAATGCGTGAAGATGAAATTGGTCATCTCTCAACCTCTATTCGTGACATGACCAATGCTCTTTATATGCGTATTGAAGCCATTGAACGCTTTGCGGCTGATGTAAGCCACGAATTAAAAAATCCCCTCACTTCTCTCCGTAGTGCTGTTGAAACCCTCCCTCTAGCTAAAAATGAAGAAGCACAAGAAAAGTTACTTGAAATTATTCAACATGATGTGCGTCGTCTTGATCGGCTGATTACAGATATTTCTGATGCCTCTAGGCTCGATGCAGAGCTGGCACGAGAAACCGCAGAGATTGTTGATATGACACCGCTTTTGGAAAGTCTTGTTCATGCCGTTCAGGAAGTATATCGCAATGCCCAAACCATCGATGTAAGCCTGAATATTACCCCACGTCCTTATGGAAAACCTTATCTTGTGTTGGGACATGAGCTCCGTTTAGGGCAAGTGATTTCCAATCTTCTTGAAAATGCACGTTCCTTTATTCCCCGTAATCGAGGGAAAATTTGCATTACTATGAAAAGTCATGCTTCAACTCTTATTTTAACCATTGAAGATAATGGCCCCGGTATTCGTTCAGAGAATATTGAACGCATTTTTGAACGTTTCTATACTGATCGACCAAATGAAGATGCTTTTGGACAAAACTCTGGACTCGGTCTTTCTATTAGTCGGCAAATCATCGAAGCCCATAATGGAACAATTACAGCCGAAAATATTATTGATCCAGCACTTGGAAAATGTAAAATTGGTGCACGTTTTATTATTATGCTTCCCCTCGTTAAATAAATCTTTTACCCAAAATATAAGGACATGAAAATAAAATGTGTGAAATACTCCACGCAAATTGCCTTCAACTGGGAGGAAGGGGGCTGTTGATTATAGGTCCATCGGGATCAGGAAAATCAACCATCACCCTTGCTTTGCTCGACCGCGCTGAGTGGTCAAAACGTGAAGCAAAACTTATCAGTGATGATTATACAATGCTGCGTGTGAAAAATGGAAAACTTCACGGATACACACCTGACGACTTACAGGGCGGTATCGAGATTCGTGGTGCTGGTCTCTACATAATAGAATTTCAAAAGCAAACAACTATCGATTGTATTATTTTTCTTGGCCCTGAATACGAACGTTTTTCCACAAATAAAACTTTTCAATTTGAAGATTTGCACATTCCTCTTTTAAAACTTCCCTCTCTTCACGAGGCCGATTGCACAGCTATTTGTCAAGCTATTGAAGCATTTTTGTTCAGAAAAATATGGCATAAACCCGTCTAATTTTTTTCCAACGATAAAAAAATCACACTTTTTGCCTTTTTTTTGCAAATTTTTCTTGGCAGCAAGACAAAGCCTTGTAAAATATCCTTCCCACCAATATGGTTGGATCTTATTAGTTAACAGGAGTTTGCGTAAATGATTGGACTCGTGCTTGTAACGCACGGTGAGCTGGCTGTCGAATTTTTACATGCCGTGGAACATGTTGTTGGAACACAAGAAAAGTTCGCAACAATATGTATTTATCCCGATGACGATATAGATCAGCGCCGAGGTGATATTATAGCCGCAGTAACCGATACAAATACAGATCATGGCGTCATCATATTAACAGATGTGTTCGGTGGGACGCCATCAAATATAGCTATTCCTGCTATTGAAAAAGGACGCGTTGAAATGATTGCGGGGGTTAATTTGCCCATGCTTATTAAATTGATTTCTATTCGCAAATGCCCTGATATCTCATTATCAGATGCGTTAAGAATAGCACAAGAAGCAGGGCGTAAATATATTAATGTACCAAGTATGATTTTATAGCGGATAATTAAACACTAATGCTTTCCAAAGACCCTCTCCCCTCTAAACTTAGTCGTCATTTTAATATCTGTAATAAACGTGGGTTGCACGCAAGAGCTTCTGCAAAATTTGTACAAACTGTTGACAATTTTAATGCCACTGTTGAAGTTGAAAAAGATGGAAAAATCGTTGGTGGAACATCAATTATGGGACTCATGATGCTAGCGGCTTCATCCGGTTGCAACCTCACTATTCGTGTTTGGGGACCAGAAGCAACAGATGCTCTTAATGCTCTTGAAAAGCTCATCAATAACAACTTTGGAGAGGAAAACTAGCCCTTTCTCACAATAAACAAGAATGACGATCCTTAGAGAATAAGAATTTTCTATCATTATCTTGAATTGTGATTTCTTCTCTCATTTTTATGCCGAGATTCATATCCACTGTAAATTATAAATATGACAGCTTATTCTAATTGTATTATGCAGATTTTTTTGTTTGCTGTCCTAACATTATTTGGCCCATTTAATAGTTATTGTATATTGTGGTTGTTATCATACCATCTTTACAGAAAAGAGAATTTTGACTTAGACTAAATATATTTGCTTTTAAGCAAAAGAAAATATCAAGATAATTTCACAAATCAGAAATTGATCAACTTTCTTTATTTTCTGCTAGCTTTGTAGCCTTTATAATACACAAGCAATTCCCGATTTCAGATCATTATGATGCATATTACGAAAATGCAGTTTTTATTTTGATCAATATCATTTTCTTACAACAAATAACCTTTGTACATTTATAATTATGGTAAGCATTTTTTAGACATTATTTTTCTATACTATTGCCTTATCTTCTGTGACATTTTTCACTTTCAATTTATCTGTTATTGCACTTTTTATCTGTTATTGCACTTGGGATAGTATCTTTTCATTATAAGGAGATAACATTATGGATCGTTTATTTAGTGCCCTTCAGATTCTTGAACAAACAACACAGCAACTTGTATCGTTGCAAAATGGCTTACCAAATGCGCAGTGGATTAATCCGCAGAATTTTCATATCACTTTATCTTTTTTCGGTGAAGTTGAAAGTGATACAGAAGACGCACTTAGGCATGCCTTTGACATAATAAAGCTCCCTCCTTTTATGCTACAAATGAAGGGTTTTGACGTTTTTGGTTCAGAAAACGCTCCACATTCTCTTGTTGTCCGCATTGAACCTTGTGAAGCTCTCAATCTTTTACACGAAAAGATGCAATGTATTCGTAGCCACTTGAGACTAGAGCCTGATAAAAAAGAATTTACACCGCATATTACTATTGCGCGACTGCTCGATATTAAGCCTGAAGACCTTCCTCCTTATCTGTCCTCTCGGAGTGATTTTTCATTTCCTCCCTTTGATGTTGATCATTTTGTTTTATTTTCATCGCCATCTCCCTCAAGCGATGCTCCATATATTGTAAAAGGAAGTTGGCCACTTCAAAGATAAAAGGGTGTTTGTAACACCCTTTAAAACTCTTTGAGAAAAGACCTCATATAGGCGAAATTACAGGGAATGCTGCATTTTACACTGGAAACTTGTACTGATATGTTTTAAGCCGAATCAGTTTCAACAGAAGCTTCTTTTGTTCCTCCTTTGGCCACACCCACTATCGCTGGACGTAAAACCCTTTCTCCAATAATATAACCAGCCTGAACCACTTGTTGAACAGTGTTATCGGGAACATCGGCATTAGGAATTTCAAACATCGCTTGATGAAAATGAGGATCAAATTTTTGTCCCTCTGGATGAATTTTCTGCACCCCATGACGTTCTAATGCTGCCATCATGGCACGTTCAGTCATTTCAACACCTTCTGCTAATGATTTCAAACCAGAATCACTCTCTCGTGAACCTTCTGGAATCGCTTCCAAAGCGCGATTGAGATTGTCAGAAACAGATAACATATCTCGTGCAAAATTAGCAATGGAATAAGCCTTCGCATCTGCTACATCACGCGCAGTACGGCGTCGAAGATTTTCCATATCCGCAGCAAGACGTAAAAGCTGATCTTTCAACTCTTTGTTTTCATCCTGTAAAGACGCTAAAGGATCAACCTCATTACTTTCTTCTTCAACGCCTCCGTGTGCTTCTGTTTTATGCGTTTTTAAAAATTCATCCGCTGCTTGTTTAAGTGCATTACGATCAGCTGGATTTTTTAAATCACGATTTTCAAATGAAGCATCAGTAAACTTGTTTTTTTCATCAGACATAAAAATTCTATTCCTTCATACGATTTGTTATTCTCGATATCGAAATTTTACAGACAAAAATCAAGGGGTATTAATGTATATTAATACAATGAGCTTCTATAGTACAAATACTTAACCACATCGTTTAACGCAATAACTGTGACACAAGTTGGGCTGTATAATCAACCATGGGCACAATCCTTGCATAATTAAGCCGTGTAGGACCAATAACACCTAAAGCACCAATGACTCTTTGTTGTGAATCACGATACGGTGCTACGACTAAAGAAGAACCAGAAAGTGAAAATAATTTATTTTCTGAACCAATAAAAATTCGAACTCCTGACCCTTCATCCGTTAAATCGAGAAGCTGAGCCATACTTTCACGTGTTTCAAGATCATCAAACAAATGGCGTAACCGTTCTAAATCTTCTTCTGCTTTCACATCTTCAAGCAAATTACTCCGTCCACGAACAATGAGGTGTATTTTATGATCAGCACCTTCCCCCCCCCAAAGAGCTAATCCCGTTTCAACAAGATGATGTGATAAATCATCAAGTGCAGCCCGTGTTTCTGCACATAAGCAAGCTATTTCCCCTTTAGCTTCACTCAATGTGCGCCCTTGAATATGGGCATTAAGAAAATTTGTTGCTTCTGTCAATTGTGCATGGGTAACCCCTTCTGGCAAATGAACAATACGATTTTCAACCTCACCTTGTTGAGTCACTAAAACAGCAAGAGCATGCTCTCTATCAAGGCGCACAAACTCAATATGTTTTAATGTTCCTTCTTGTTTTGTTGCGAGAACAAGCCCTGCTCCACGGGAGAGATCTGAAAGAACTCGGCTTGCTTGAACAAGAAAATGCTCAACCGATTGTGCATGACCCGCTTCTTTGACTTGCATTTCAATATTTTCTCGCTCTTCGTTTGGCAAATCACCCGCTTCCATAAATGCATCAACAAAAAAGCGTAAACCCGATTGGGTTGGCATTCGCCCTGCCGAAACATGCGGTGCATAAATCAAACCGAGATGTTCAAGATCACTCATTACATTGCGAATCGTCGCAGGTGATAAGGTCTGTTGCAAAAGTCGCGAAAGATTGCGTGACCCTACCGGTTCACCATCATTAAGATAGGCTTCAACAATATGGCGGAAAATATCACGCGAACGCTCATCAAGATATTTTAGCTCATTATCAATAGGCTTGTGCTTCATCACAATTATTTCACTACTTAAAAAAACACTCTTCTCTTATATAAGTTTTGCCAATGTTTGGTCAAATAATCTAAAGTAGTATCAAAATATATTATCCTATTGAGCCATAAAACACCATCTTTTAGAGTGATGGTATAAGCATAATAAATTATGCATGAGGTGTTTTTTATTAGAGTGGGTGATTGGATATTTAAGACAGTAATTCGTCTCTTTAGGAGCTTACGAAGAGGAGCTTGTTTATTTATAAACCACTGGGAGTAGAAAATTAGATTTTTATCATGAAAAGACTTTCATTAAAAAATCGTCTCTCATGTCTTTTTAATCGTTGTCTTCACAAAATACGAAAAATTTTATTTGAATAAAATATCATAAAACGTGTAAAATAACTCTGTTATGTAAAATCAAGCAGAATGATACATAAGCATTTAAGCTGGTTCCTAGCACAAAAATAGTTTCCCTTTCATTTTTGGAGAAATCTATATGAGAAGTATAGCGGATAAAAGACTTGTCATTGCGACACATAACACCGGCAAATTACATGAAATTACCACTTTGGTTGAACCTTTCGGTTTAATAATACAATCAGCAAAAGAGCTTGGCTTGCCAGAACCAAAAGAAACAGGAACAACATTTGAAGAAAATGCTTACATTAAAGCTTTTGCAGCAGCAAAAAAAACAGGACTTCCTGCTCTCTCTGATGATTCAGGCTTAGAAGTCGATGCATTGGATGGTGCACCAGGCGTTTATACAGCTGATTGGGCGATTCAAGATGACGGTACACGTGATTTTCCAAAAGCGATGCAAAAAATAGAAGATGAACTTCAAAAAGTCGGAGCGCGAGAAAAAAGCCAACGAAAATGCCGTTTTATATCTGTCATTTGTATCGCTTGGCCAGATACTCATGCAGATTATTTCCGCGGATACGTTGAAGGAACATTCATTTGGCCTCCACGAGGAGATAAAGGCTTTGGCTTTGATCCTATTTTTTTACCAGATGGATATGAAAATACCTTTGGAGAAATGTCAACAGAGCAAAAACACAGCTGGAAATACAATGACATTCAACCTCTTTCACATCGCGCACGGGCTTTTAAACTTTTGGCAGAAAACCTTCTGGCATTCTCATGAATGAACCTTTTGGCATTTATATTCATTGGCCTTTTTGTGCTGCTAAGTGTCCCTATTGTGACTTTAATTCACATGTTCGTGTTCATGGTGTTGATCAGCCGCGTTTTGTCACCGCCTTTGAGCGCGAAATAGAAACGCAATATCATAAAATAGGTCCACGCCATATTACGAGTATTTTTATTGGTGGGGGTACCCCCTCTCTTATGGAGCCGCAAACTGTTGATGCCCTCTTGCAAGCACTTGCAAAAAAGTGGATACTTGATGATAAAGTTGAAATTACATTAGAAGCTAATCCATCCAGTGTGGAAGCAGAACGTTTTCGCGGATATCGCGCTGCAGGTGTTAATCGCTTATCTCTAGGAATACAAGCACTCAATGATAAAGCATTGCGCAAACTTGGCCGACTCCATAATGTAGAACAAGCTCTTTATGCCATTGATTTAGCACGGCAAATTTTTCCACGCTTATCCTTTGATCTTATTTATGCTCGCCCCGAACAAACCCTTGAACAATGGAAATCTGAACTTGTACAAGCCATTGATTTGGCAGCAGACCATCTTTCTCTGTATCAATTGACAATCGAAGAAGGAACCGCCTTTAAACGACTTCATGATGCAGGAAGGCTCATCCTTCCCCCATCAGAGCTTGCAGCAGATCTGTATCATCTTACCCAAGAAATAACAGCTTTATATGGACTTCCCGCCTATGAAATCTCAAACCATGCCATGCCTGGTGCTGAATCAGCACACAACCTTCTTTATTGGCGTTATCACCAATATGCAGGCTTTGGTCCAGGAGCGCACGGTCGTTTTATTGAAAACATATCAAATCATTCTTCCACCTTTTCAAAAACATCTTTATCACACCTTGAAAACCATGAACGTTATGTCACTATCAATGAAAAGAATCCCGAACAATGGCTTGAATTAGTCGAAAAAACAGGGCATGGCTGTATTGAAACAGAACGATTAACTCTTCAGCAACAGGCAAATGAAATGCTCCTTATGGGGTTACGCCTTTGTGAAGGCTTGGAACTTACACGTTATGAAACTTTAAGCCCAAAACGCATCCCAATGGAAAAACTGATTGATTTACAACAACAAGAATTGGTCGAAATGGTGAATAACCAACGCTTAAAAGCAACAACCAAAGGACGTATTGTTCTTGATTACATCATCAGCCAACTTGCAAACTAAAGTTTTTATAGCGACATATTGCTTTTAATGATCATAATGATTTTTCATAGCAAAAATGAAACTCAAGTATCGTAAGATCTTTTCATTTCAAAACTATTTATAATACATTAATGATAACCCTTCACTTACCTCTTAAAGGCAAGGGAATTTTTGGATAAAAATGACTTTTATAAACACTTTCAAATGCTAAAAATTATCGTCATATTTTGAGCTAGAAAGTATATGATGGTCTGATTTTCTTTTTTTAGAAGCGATAAAGGTGATGATTCACAAAACTAACGGCTTTACGAGCAAAAATTCCAGCCTTAAAACTGCACACCACGTATTCTAAAACAGCTTGATATATTAACACCTCAAATGACAATGCTGTATGGGAACAAAAGGGTTCTATGCAAAATAAGATAAAGATATCATTGAACCGAACAATTATTTCTTTAGACAAAAAAATCAACAATAAAACGCTCATAAATAACTGTGAGCGTTTCCACTGCATCAAGGGCAACACATTCATCTACCATATGCATCGTTTTCCCTGGTAAACCAAATTCAATCACGGGGCAATAATCCTTAATAAATCGCGCATCTGAAGTTCCCCCAGACGTAGAGCATTCAGGCACACTCCCTGTTACACTTTTAATAGCATTGGATAAAATTTGAATAAGTTTATCATTTTTGGTCAAAAAAACATCCCCTAAACTCGGAATCCATTCAAGCTGATAAGAAGGATATTGACCACTATTATTTTTTGATTGCACCAAAGCAAGACGCTTTTCAATTTCCCCCATCAAGGTTTCTTTTGTCCAAAGATCATTGTAGCGTATATTAAAACGAATCGTTGTCTGCGCTGGAATAATATTGACTGCCAAATTACCGGTATCGATGGTTGTTAGTTCTAAATTACTGGGTTGAAAATTCTCTGTCCCTTGATCTAAAGCCGTTTGTGTTAATGCTTGAATAAGCTTACTTGCCAAAGGCAAAGGATTGGCAGCCCGTTCTGGAAAAGCAACATGACCTTGGCGACCTTTCACGGTAATGACCCCAGAAATTGATCCGCGGCGACCAATTTTAATAACATCACCAACAGCTTTTACGCTTGTTGGTTCCCCCACAAGAGCAGCAGTCCATTTTTCGCCTTTTTTTTCTGCCCATTGAAGAAGTTTTACCGTACCATTAACAGCAGGCCCCTCTTCATCCCCAGTAATCAAAAGGCTTATTGTTCCTTTAATGGATTGTTTCTCAAGAACGCGCGCGAGAGCCGCAATAAAACAAGCGATACCACCTTTCATATCAACAGCACCCCGCCCATATAATTTCCCCTGATCTATAACAGCTTCAAAAGGTGGATAAGTCCAATCTTCTAATGCACCTGGCGGTACAACATCTGTATGACCTGCAAACATAAGATGGGGGCCTTCGCTTCCCATTTTTGCATAAAGATTTTCAACATTATCTGTATTTTTATCTGTAAAAATAGGGCGCTCAACATGAAATCCTATTTTTCTCAAAAATTGTTCCAACGTTGATAAAGCCCCTGCTTCATGAGGTGTAACAGAAGGACAACGAATCAGTTCCTGTAATAGCTGAAGTGGATCTGTAAGAACCGACATAAAAACCCCTTCCCATTTGTTATAAGTCATCGGAACTTAAGGGTATTACGCTGAATAGCAAAAAAGATAAAGTAAAAACATTGAAGACACTCAGCAAACCAAGCAGGGGAGGACAATCGTGCTGAGAGCTTCAATGGCTTCCTCATCATGCATGACGAAGCACACACACAACGAAACACTCAACAAAAAGTTCCGTTAAATATTGCTCTCATTTGCACGTTTTTTACGCCTATAATTTATATGAATCAAAATTAATAGCGTGTAGTCTATGAGCATTTTCTTTCAACCAAGCACGATACGTTTTACTATCAGGACAAAGTTTCTCACAAAGAGCCCAAAATCTTGGTCCGTGATTCATTTCAACAAGATGAGCAACTTCATGAGCAACAACATACTCAACAACTTCTTTTGGAGCCATAATAAGGCGCCAAGAAAAAGAAAGGCGCTTATCGATGGAACAAGATCCCCAACGACTTCTCGTGTCTTTATAGCAAATGGATTTGACTTTCCGCTCTACCTGATGAGCATAATGTGCCACCAAAGGTGTTATAATAAGTGCTGCTTGTTTTTTTAAAACATCAGCAATGCGTCTTGGAAGATATTCTAATTGACCATAAACAATAATTTTAGGCCCTTGCTCTGCATCTGTTGTAACAATTTTTGTTATTCCACGTCCTTGCTCATGCTTTATGGTATGAGAAACACCCAAGAAAGGAATTGTTGCTCCCTCTTTGAGATAGGTATTTTCATGAGAAATTTGTATACGCGTAAGGCGCGTCTCAATCCAAGACCGATGTTTTTCAATAAAACTTTCAATCGCATAGAGATTTATCGCTGGTGGTGTTGTTACACAAATCTCCTGGTTTCTGGCATCAATACGTAAGGTAAAACGGCGTGCATATTTATTTTCCCGCACACGTACAGGAATAACGTGATCAGAAAAAATAAAATGCTTTTCAGAAATGCTCATATATTTATCTTCATCATCAATAAATAGTCCCCCTTATTTTGCATTAATCTGATTAATCAAAGATTTCAAAGCTGTTTCTAGACAATCTAAATCCTGTGGACGAGAAAAACGGTGATCCGCATCACGCACAAGTGTTAATGTTACGTCATGAAGAGGTAAATGATCAAGTAAAGTCAATGTATGCTGATAGGGTATCTTGTCGTCTTCCATCCCTTGTAAAATATGAACTGGACAGCCAACATCAATACATCCTTTCATGACACAATTTTCGCGTCCATCTTCAATCAATTTTTTTGTAAAGGGCATCGGCTCCTCATCACCAACAGCAGGGCGTTCAATATAGCCTTTTTCTTCCAAAATTTTCCATTCTTCAGGGCCTAATTCTGGTTCCACCAAAGTTTGTGTAAAATCAGGCGCTGGAGCAATTAATATCATACCAGCAAGCTTCTTATTTTTCTGTGCTAACATCATAGAAAGCCTTAAAGCAATCCATCCCCCCATAGAGGAAGCAATCAAAATTTGCGGCCCCTCACAATAAGTTTCAAAAGTTGCTAAACTTTCGCTCACCCAACGTGAAATCGTTCCCTGAAAAAAATCTCCTTCAGATTCCCCATGACCAGAGTAATCAAAACGTAAACAAGACAAATCATGCTTTTGAGCGAACTGATCAATCAACATCGCCTTACTTCCCAACATATCGGATTGATAGCCATGAAGCCAAACCAAACCTGGAGATTGACGCCCTTTGCGATGACGCACTGCAAGAGCAGTGTCTTCAAATGAAAAAAACTGGCAAGGAATATTTTGATTCATGATTTTTTTTCCTCCATAAAACAACTTCTTTAAATCAAAAGCAAAACTTTTATAATCTAAATTCTTAAAAAAAGTAACAAATCAAATAATGAAAAATACACGAATTATAGTTGTTTTTATGTACATAATTGTATATTAAATAACCGTAGTTGAATCAAAATTAAGGAGCATAAACCATTCGTAGACCGTTTAAAATGACACCTACCCAAAAAGACGGGCCGCGTTCAAATCATGACATTCGGGTGCCTCATGTTCAGCTTATCAATGATGAGGGACAACATCAAGGAGTTGTTGCGATACAAGAAGCTCTTGCTATGGCCGCAGAAGCCGGGCTTGATTTGGTTGAAATTGTACCAAATGCGGAACCACCCGTATGTAAAATCATCGATTTGGGCAAACTAAAATATCAAACTCAAAAAAAAGCTGCTGAAACACGTAGAAAACAAAAAGTCATTGAAATCAAAGAGATTAAAATGCGCCCGAATGTTGATGTCCATGATTATGGAGTCAAGCTTAGGGCTGTTCATCGTTTTATTGACCATGGCGATAAAGTAAAGATTACTTTGCGTTTTCGTGGTCGTGAGATGGCTCACCAGGATCTGGGATTAAAGCTTCTTCAGCGTGTAAAGGAAGATACAAGCGGTATTGCCAAGATTGAACTGGAGCCAAAGCTTGAAGGGCGGCAAATAATGATGGTGATAGCACCTAAATAGTTTTTCGTTGAAATAATGTCTGTGCGCAGCTTATAAAGATAAGCGAGCGGATATTCGTTAGAAGCACTACGTAGAGTTTCGTGGTGCTTTTAAGGTTTTATAAATCTATATAGATCCTTTGAAGAATTTAATAATGCTTTCTCGATTTATAAGAAGAATGCGTTATTTTGCGTATTAAATGAGAGAGCACAAACATCGTAAGATCTTCTTCATTTTGAGCTCTCTTATTCGTGGAGTCCAGCAAAAAATCATTTGCTTGAACATCACAAACAGAGATAATACATAAAATATTAAAAAGTAGAAATGTCTTTTGTGAACCATTTCAAATGCCAAAGCCTATAGCAATATGGAAAAGGGTAAAGGAATGAGGATCTTAATTTGAACTTTCATAATCGTAAAGATAATGGTGCCCATTAACGATTATTCTCATCTGTTATTTGTAATAGCAACATACTGATTTATAAAAATAATTCATTGTTTTGCATGTTGAATAAAAGTCTCAAAGATCGTAGGATTTTTTCATTTCAAATCTGTTTCATGTTGAGTCAATCAAAATCTCTTGCTTTGCACATCGCAAATGGAGAAGCATGCGTGAATAAAAACTGTATAAGAAAAGAGTAAAAATGTCTCTTATGGAGAATTTCGAGTGCCAAGGATTGTCGCAACACCCACAAGCTTGAAAAGTGTGTGATGGTGCTCGCTTATTCCTTCATAAGCTTAAAAGATGGGAGGCTCAATAACAACACTTTACCAAACAGTATTCAATAAACCAGTGGACAACCTGTGTTTGCTTTTTTAAATAAAAGATCATCTGCTCAGTACAAATTCCCTCTTATTATCCACTCTATTGTCAGCATTCTCAGCAACTTTAGCCACTATCTCTTTTAAAGAGAAATTGTTTTGTTTGTTTAATACTAAAGCCTTTGAAATTTTTTTATTCCTTTAATCTAACCTTCTGAAGGCAATAGGATAAAGCGGATATGCAAAATTATAGAATGAAAATGATGTATTTATAAATGCTCAAAGCATAAAAAATTTCTTGCGCGATATTTTACATGGAGCGGAGTAGAATAACATATTAATTAATAATGATAATTTATATTTTTTCTCTTCTAATAAGAGAAACAAATATGATATCACTTCAAATCTTTTCAATATGAAATCACACAAAAATATTCGCTTGTGCGTCATAAGTGATGGTATCATATGCGTAGAAAGAAGCCATAATTCTCTTATGAACTTTTTCAAGTGTCTAGGTGAGAGTTGCAATATGGGAATGCCAATAGAATAGTAGTATCAGCTTATATCTTATATAAATGAAATAGTGTTGCACAAACCATTTATGGGAGGATTTTACATTATACGAGGCATTCTCACATGAAAGAGTATGACACGTATTAAAAGAAAAAGGCTCTTTTTGTAAAAAAGATTAAGGAGCTTTTGAATTAAGGGCGCTTCAATCTTGCATAAAATAACAAGAAAATATAGAAGCACTTCATGGCCAAAAAACAACTTTCCTCTTTTGACAAACATCTTATTATTCGCCTTTTGCGAGAAAATTTTCATAAACATGCGCGTTGGTATAGTGCGGCTATTATCTCAATGATCATTATTTCCTGCACAACGGCAACCAGTGCATGGATTATGCGTGATGTTGTTAATTATATTGTTGATGCGCAAAATTTTGCTATGATCGTTTTGATTTCTAGCTTTATTGCCTTTATCTTTATTCTTAAAGGGATTGCAACTTTTGCCCAAACTTACTTTTTAAGCAAAGCGGGCAACAGTATCATTGCTGAACAACAGCGCAAAATTTATGCGCGCCTTATGGAACAAGGTGTCTCTTTTTATCATAATAACACGTCATCTGATCTGCTTGTTCGCGTGACCCATAATGCGACAGCTGTGCGTAATATCATTGATACGATTATCACAACTTTTGTGCGTGATTTGCTTTCCGTTAGTGGTTTGTTGCTTGTCATGTTCATTCAAAACTTTGTGTTAATCTCCATTACTTTAATCGTAGGACCACTGGCTTTTTTCGGTGTTCGAATGGCTTTAAAACGCGTTCGCCGCCTTATGGAAAAAGAACTTCTTTCACTTGGTGAAATTATCAAAATTGTACAGGAAACAGCTGTTGGCATTCGAGTTATTAAGGCTTTTTCACTAGAAGAAGTCATGAAAAAAAGGATGGACAAAGCCATTTGTGATGTTGAAAAACAAACAAACAATATTGCAACACTTGAAGCGATTACCAATCCGATTATGGAAACACTCACAGGTGTCGCCATTGCCGGTATTATCTGTTTTTCTGGATACCTTGCAACCCAACGCGCAGGTGTTCAAGGTGAGTTTATGTCCTTTATTGTTGCTTTACTTTTAGCTTATGAACCCGCAAAAAGACTAGCAAATGTCCGTGTCAAAATTGAATCTGGCTTGGTCAATATCCGTACGATGTTTGAAATACTTGATCGTCCCCTTACTGTTACAGAACATAAAAAAGCTAAAGATCTAAATAAAACGCAAGGAGCTATTCGTTTCGAACATGTTTCTTTTGCATATACTGATAACAAAATGGTATTAAAAGATATCAATCTAGAAATAGAAGCCGGAAAAATGACCGCATTGGTAGGACCATCCGGCTCAGGAAAGTCAACACTTATCAATCTTATTATGCGCCTCTATGACCCCACAAAAGGACGCATATTGATTAATGATCACGATATCCGCTACGCAACATTTCGTTCTCTGAGAAATCTGATGGCCTATGTAGGGCAAGATACTTTTCTCTTTCAAGGGACCGTGAAATATAATATTGGACTTGGAAAAGAAGGTGCTCGTGATGACGAAATTATCGCAGCAGCAAAAGCAGCAAATGCTCATGATTTTATTATGAATTTGCCAAATGGTTATGATACACAAATAGGCGATAATGGCTGTAATCTTTCAGGGGGGCAAAAACAACGACTCGCTATTGCTAGAGCCATGATTCACGATAGTGAAATTCTCATTCTTGATGAGGCAACAAGTGCGCTCGATTCACACACCGAAGCACAAATTAATGAAGCCATTCATCATCTTACCAAAGGGCGTACAACGATCATTATTGCTCATCGTCTTTCAACGATTGCTCGTGCTCATAAAATTGTGGTCATACAAAATGGACAACTGATTGAACAAGGAACTCAGAAAGAATTACTCGCAAAAGAACATGGATTTTATAAAAAACTTCATAATATCCAGTTCAAAAAACACACGCCCTAATTTCTAGGTGTTAAAAGAGATTTAAAGTAAAAAATGGATAGAAGCTAACGTGCCACTTGTAAAAACAGAATTACCAAGGGAAAATATTATTTCAATTAAAAATTGGCAAAAAATTTATGGTTTATTGAAAATAAGCTTCTTGGATTTAGATAAAAACCTTTCCTTTTATTTTGTTGAATGCCATTAAGTTTTAATCATACAATGAGAATAAAAACCTTCTTCTCTTTTTAAGAAAAGTTGCAAATTCACTGACTTGTTTTAAAGAGGCGTTTCTCAATATTCTTCCAAACTTATTTCGCGACAATATCCGTGAATTTTATAACGATAAATCCATTGAGCACCTCCATCTTTACGCTTATGAAGGAGCAAGTCAGCACCATTCATACTATTTTATCAGCTCGTGGGTATTGCGAGACATGCCTTAGTTCTCGAGATGATTCATAAGAGGTATTTTGAGGCATCTCTTAATGTTTTTACCACGCAGACTTCTTCACTTGTAATACAAGAAAATGCTTTTGATTGCTTTAATATGAGAACGATTTGAAATAAGAGCAGCTTACAGCATTCAAAGTTCTAACTCAAGGTAAATAAAGACGAATTAACTTTATAAATCAATATGTTGTATATAATACACTCTTTAGTCAACAGCATGAAATATAAGGTTTAAGTATTTTTCTAAAATAAATATAAATCAGCAAAATAACATACTCTCTTTCATGGAGATTTTGTCTCTTTAGAATATGTCATAAACAAAAATTCAACTATTTTAGCTTGTTCTCTTAACACCGCAATAAAACACTTCTCTCTTGAGTATATTTCTAGTCTAAGCTTCCTTCCTCAGTCTTAGAAATGAGAGAGAAAAAATAAAGAATTTGTTTTTTAAACTTCAATCTTTAGTAATCTCTTTCATAAAAGAGACCAATACTCGAGTTTTTTTCATTTCCTATAGAACCTTTAGCTTTGAGATGACGAGAAATATCTAAATTAATTGTCCCTTTCGTCGTTCCATCAGATCCTGCTTCAAAGCCTAAATAAATGTTATTGTGTATGTAGCGTCCAATGCGTAAACCTGTATTACCCTTTTCATTAACGATAACATCAAGGTCATCAAGTCCAATTTTAGCTCGTAAAGTGTTCAACAAAGATGTATTAGAACCACCTGCAAGATCCGCTGCAGCTGCCGCAAGTTGAGCAATCTGAAATGGTGATAGCTCATTAAGAGAGCGCTTAAAAATCAAACGCGCCAAAATCTCATCCTGTGGCAAATTCGGTTGTGAAGAAAAATTAATATCAAGATTATCAATCGTTCCACTTACGGTTACAGTGACGCGAATGTCACCACTGGTATTATTGGTTACAAAATAAACCGTAGGATTAAGATTACCGCTAAAACTTGCTTGTCCTTGATCAAAATTAAGACGTTGTGAAAGAATATCAAAACGTCCACGAATCATTCTAAATTCACCCACTGGATGCACATCATTTAATGGACCTGCTAAATTAATGCGCCCTCCCAGTTCGGCATCTAACCCTTTTCCCCGTACAAAAAGTTGATTGCGTGCTGTAATACGCATATTTGATAACACAACAGATGATGATTCTTCTGTGACACTAGGTCTTTTATTTGTGCTCTTAGCATCAGCACGTTCAAGTGTTTTTTGAATTGGCTTTGTTAAATTTTTATTTTTGACATCAAGAAACTTAGCATTTTGAAAATGATCAGGAACCAGAATTTCAGCCTTTTCAACGATGATATCTCCACCAATAATAAGATCACTTAGAAAGTGACCTGTCATTGTCATCTCACCTGACAATGTTGCAAGAATCATAGAACCATCATTATAATTGGCATTATCAAGATGAAAGATCAAATCTGCCTCTAGATCATTAGAAATACGACCTGAAGCAGAAACTCTCCCTCCCTCAGACGAAGAAGCTGAAGCTTTCTCTATAAGAATATGATCGCCATTTAATTTGCCTTCAAGCGTTATATTATTCAATCCTACATGGGTTTTTGAATCCAAAAAGCTACCATCGGCTATAGAAATATTTCCAGTAAATTGTGGCTTTGATAACGCACCATTAAGAACTGTATCAACTCTTGCTGTACCCGTTATATATGCACCACGCTTAGCTAATAAGAGATTAACAAAATCAAGAGGCATGATCCCTTTAACATTTAATTTTGCCTCTGAACCATTAAGAGAAACAGGACCATAAATGGAAAGATCTAATCCTTTATCTCCAGTTGCTATCATATTTTCAATATGCAATGTCGACTTTTTATAAGAACCACGAGTATTTATATTGATTGACATCGGTCCTTTATGCGTCATCGTGGTTAAGCTTTGACTAGAAAGCTCAAAATGAGCCGATGGATCCTTTATTGTCCCACCAATATCAATTTTGCCTATCACCGTCCCATCAAGCGCTTGTCCTGCAATAAAGCTATTCGCCAAACGTGCAGATAAATTTTGCAAATTAATATGGAGATCAAGTTTGTCTTTCTCTAAAGATACCAGCCCCTGAGCTTGTGCTTGTACTCCTTCCCCTGTTAAACTTGCATTCAAAGTAAGGTTTTGATCTAAAGTTTTCCCTGCAGCTGAAAGCGAAAAAGGCATAATTTTTTTATCTTGAAGAGCAACTGTTGTCAGTTCCTCACCTTTTATATCATAGGTTATATCAGGTTTTTTAAAATGACCACGAATTATAACCTTTCCTGTTACACTCCCTGCTGCTCCAAGATCAGATTTCCACAGATTGGCTAAATTAGCAGGGAGAGAATCCATGGTAAGTTGCAAATTCAGGGTGTCTTGAATATTCCCGGAAAGGGTAATTTTACCGCCATTTATTGCAATTCCTAATTCATTGATTGTCATTCCATCTTTATCAAAAACAATGATTGATGGTTTTGGCAATGTTGCATGAAAATGATGTTGTTTTAAATCTACGGTTTCAATTCGTACTTCCCGTTTTATGCCTTTTGGAAGTTCTACACCCATTACACGACCAGAAAGCTGAGCATTAAGAGCATCATGCAACATCGCTTGGACAGTAAAAACCGTTTGTTCATTATTTCTATTGGCCTGAGCTTTTAAACGGTTGACCATTATCAAAGGAGTTTGGATATGCTCTGCATTGATAACACCTTCAAACTGAGTTGTGCCAAAAGGATCAAATATGTCGGCATCTATTGCCAGTTTTTTTATTTTATTCTTGGCAAAATTCAAATGGTTAACATGCGCCTTTACATGGGCTTTTTGTCTACCATTTTGTTCATCAAAAATAAAATCTCCTTTTACTTCTCCACTACCATCCTGTAAAAATAACGCTGAAAGCACTGAAATATCATCGGCATCAATATGCAGTGCTCCTTTCAAAAAACCTCCAAGCTGTTGAGAAAGATCACCCGTTATCTTTGCACTTCCCCCTTTAATATCAATATTCTCAAGTTTTCTAATCTTATGAGAATCCTTAAAAGAGGCGGATAAATGTAGAGGTTTATGAGCAAAAACTCCTTCACCTTTTACACTCCCCGTTAAAGAAGTAACGGGTGTTGTATTATCTATAAGTGCCTTTACGTTAAATGTTGTGTTTTGAAGTTCCTTCCCCATAACGAACGCTTTATCAATATGAGCACTTGTATTGAGCTTTATATGGCTATTGCGCCCTCTTGCTGTTCCTTGAATTGTAAGAGCACCGCTTATCTTCGGATTTAATTTGGCGAGATCAGATATTTGAGCAGATAAATCCATTTTAGCGCTTTCATCTGAAAAATAACCATTAGCCTGTATGTTTGTATATTGATTTTTCAAATTCAAATGACGGAAAATAAAGCCCATCGTGTCGTGGGCAACGCCACCTGAAAGAGTGATATTTTCTTTGAATAAACGATCAAAAGGCTGCACGCCTATTTTCATATTGTCAGCCATTCCTGATAATTTCAGATCAAAAATGCCACTCAATAAACCAATCGTTCCTTTGGCTTTAATATCTGCTCTACCAGAGAGGGATTGTTTACTGAATACTTCTAAAGGAGCTAGTGTTTGGGCTTTTAACCCAAGATCGCCTTTAAAAATAAAATTCTCCATTGTTCCTTTTAACCAAGAAGAAAAACCCTGAGCCGTAACACTAAAATCATGAATCAAAATTGGTTTATTCGAAACAATATCCGTATCTAAATACATATGAACCGCTTGGCTTAAATCTTCTACGACCTCTCCCTTAATCTTTTTAACCCCTTGAAGCGTTCCATTAACCTGAATACCA
The DNA here is from genome assembly GCF_902162175.1 of Bartonella saheliensis. Taxonomy (NCBI): domain Bacteria; kingdom Pseudomonadati; phylum Pseudomonadota; class Alphaproteobacteria; order Hyphomicrobiales; family Bartonellaceae; genus Bartonella; species Bartonella saheliensis. The sequence continues at coordinate 59,039 of NZ_LR607201.1, read as the reverse complement.
ACATGACGAGAAGCCGCATTGTCAAGATTTTCGCTTACTCCCCCCATATCAAAAACCGCATCGCGAATATAAACATTGTTATTGCTAAAATGATGGACAACCAGCCGCCCATTCCAAGATTGTTGTCCTTCGCGACCATAGTCAATGTTCAAAGCAAGAGCATTCGCAGGTTTTGATGCCTCTGATATGGGAGAATGAACAAACTCCTTTTCGTTATCAAGAGCCATTTTGCCATCAACAAAAAGCCGCCGCAAAAAACCATCGGCCGTTATTTCAGCATTGGCAATAACATTCATTGCTTTGCCCTGAAGAACCATCTGATCAAGGTGGGTTACCCCCTCTCTTGTCCTTCTTGCTTCTGCTTTTAATATTATATCAGATGCGAAGAGATGACGATATTGAGAAGGTATTAAAGGATCCAATCTACCCTCTAGTTTTGTAGAAAAACTGTGTCCTTCTGAAACACTTGCAAGAATAACATGACCATCTAAAATAGAATGATGATCGGATTCTAAAGAAAGGTTGATAACCAAATCATCAAAAGTACCATCACCTTTAATCGCGAGATTCAATGCTGGGCGTTTTTCCATGTTAAAAACATTCGCCAAAATGCCATTTTGCGGTTCATCAGCAGAGATATCAATTTGAGCTGTACGATTGCTCTCTGATATCTTGGTAAGAACAGAAAAAGACCCCGGTGCATCTAAACGATGCGCCACCATATCAACATCAAAATAACCTCTCGCCAAAGTGAAATTACCTTCTAAGGACATATCAGCAGAAAAACCAAAAAGATTCTGCTCAAACGTCACATGTTGAGCTGTAAGTGTATTGATCGAAAGAGCAAGTGGCAATTTTGGTAAAGAAAACCTACCCATCTCAAGGGAAGAAATAAAAGAAGAATTACCTTGTGGTTTGCGCAAAAACGTAATCCGTTCTGCCGAAAGCTGATTAATATCCATCCGCCCTTTTAGCAAGGCTAGACGATTCCAATCCATTTTAGCATTAGTAATTTTAAGCCAAATCCCCTTTTTATCGCTGACAGTAATAGTATCAATTGATGTTTGAGAAGATAGCGCTCCTTGCATATTGTGTAAGCGAACTTGACGATTAGGCGCTGAAAGCTTGCTTTCAATTAAAGAAACAAACCATGAACGATCGTCTGCTGTCTCCTCGCTAGAAGCAAGACGGCCTTCTCTTTGTGCAAAAACAAAACCACCGACCAAAAAAAACATAAATCCAAAGAAGAAAGCTGATAAACATACACTTTTTTTCATTAAAATGCTTGTCCTATACCCACATAAAAACCAATGCGAGGATCACCCTGCTCTCTTTTTAAAGGAAAGGCTAAATCAACGCGCAAAGGACCAAGACCTGTCATATAGCGACCTCCTATACCGGCTCCCCATTTAATTTTTTGAGAAAAATCAAAATTCGCTTTTTCCCCTACGAGACCTCCATCAAGAAAACCGACAAATCCTATTTTATCATTTAAAGAAACACGCAATTCTGCCGATCCCTCAATAAGCGCCCGTCCACCAACAACCGCATCATTTTCTGTTTTAATACCAATATTACGATAAGCATAACCACGAACAGAGCCCCCACCACCAGCAAAAAAGAGCGTATCTGCAGGAACTTGTGCTGTATTATTTCCAAGAATTGTACCAAGCTTTGCCCGCGCTGCAAAAACAAAACGATCCCCTTCATCCAACGCCCAATAAGAACGGCCTTCTGCCGTTACTTTTGCAACAAAATTACTAAAACGCATCTCATAAAAGGGCTCAATGAGAACTTCACCATATAAACCTTTTGTTGCATTAAACCTATTATTACGACTATCATAAGTCAAACCAGTAGGAAAACCAATTGTTGTAAAATTACGACTTCCAAAATAGATATCACGTGAGTAACCATTTGAAACTTCTATAGCAGCCTGTCCCGATAGATTACTATTGAAAATATGCGTAATACCTAATTTCCCTTTGATGGCTTTTGTTGTATAATTTTCCAGAACATCTTGCTGTATTTTTAATTCTGACCTGAGATCTGTATCAGGTGTGAGTACACCCGGCTTTATAAACGTACCGCCGAAAAGATAATCAAAATTTTTAAAATTATATGATTGTTTTTTATTGCTGCCAACACCACTCATTTTTGTTTCAATTTTAAGGACTTCTGCATGCCCAAAAAGATTGTTATGCATCCAATAAGCTTCAAAACCAGCACCATCTAATGTTGAATAACTACCCCCTAAACCAAAACGACGCGGTTTACGTTCTTGTACAATAAGCATAAGTGGTAAACTGCCATCTGGGTTAATGGTATCAGCCTCACGGATATTGATCGCACGAAAAACACCAAGGCGTGCAAGACGTTCATTTGCTTTAGCTAACGCATCGGAATCGTATTTCTGGCCGGGTTTCAATCCGGTCATCCATGCGATATAAGCTGAATCGACACGTGGTTTCTTACTTATATTACGGACACTTAAAGGACCATAATGAGCCTTTTGTCCAGGATCAACAACAATCCTTCCTTCAATATGCAACGCAGCATGATCAGCCACGATATTACTTTTTGTAATTTTAGCTTTTGCATAACCTTGTTGACGCCATCCTTCTACCGCCCATTTTTCTGCTTTCAAAATGGTTTCAGATTTGGCAATAGCACCAACTTTATAGCCCAATTCTTCAATGGTGAGCATTTTATGCGCTTTACGCTCTTCAGGAAGCGCTACTTTATCAATATCTGCAATACTAAAAACATATTGTGGGCCAGCATTAATCGTAATAACGATATTGGATTGTGTTGGAAGTTGCGTTACTGGACTTAAATCAGCAGCTTCTAACCCATTAATTTTAATACTGATCACACCACCATAGCGCCCATCAGCATAAAGAGCAGAAAGAATAGCACGATAATCTGAACGTGCTTTGGCTAACAAACCAGAAGAACTCGCAGATGCTTTCTCTTTATCTGCAAAAAGAGAAGAGACAGATTTAACTATTTTTATGCCTTCTGATGGCGCCCCTGGTGGTGTAACAATATCAACTTTATAAAATTTCTCTGTACTTTTAACAGAACGTGAAGAAGAATTTGTTTTCTTTTGACCAAAAAGAGGGAGACCAAAAAAATCAAATGCAGCAAGTGGCTGTGGAAAAGAAAAAGCGAAACACAAGCCTATAAATACACAGCGCACAGTTCCTGATTTTAACAAAATTCTCGTCTGATATACCATAAATCAGATACCTTTAATATACTTTGCATCTACTACACTTCTGAATAATATAAAATAATAAAGGTAAATATAACTATTTTGCATACTCTACACGTTTTATCACATCAAATAATACTCTACGATACATAACGCCCCCCTCCCCTCATATCTTCACAAAATTCTGCTCTGTTGTGTCATACAAACACCCTCGTTCCTTTTCCTTAACATATTCATTGAGCTTATTATAAATGTTTTATTGCGCTCCATATTATCATGGTTAAATTTGTACAAATAATTTTTAGAACGCTACAAAAACCCGCGTACGTATATAGATCTATCCATAAAAAAAACCATAGAGATGCTTCTTGATTTTTGTGCGTAGATATGATTGTCTCTCCAAAATCTAAAGGGGGAGATAAATGATCGCACGTATTACAACTGTTGCTTTTCGCGGTCTAGAAGCAGTTCCTGTCGATGTACAGGTTATGATTTCATCCGGTAAAATAGGAATGGCTATTGTTGGGTTAGCCGATAAGGCCGTTGCAGAAAGCCGTGAACGCGTACAAGCAGCCCTCCATGCTTGTGGTCTTTCTATGCCAACCAAACGAATTACGATTAATCTTGCACCAGCTGATTTGCCTAAAGAGGGATCGCATTATGATTTGCCAATTGCCGTAGGCTTAATGCTTGCTATGGGAATCCTCCCTCCAGAAGTAGCGCAAGACTATGTCATTTTAGGTGAATTGTCACTGGATGGTTCGCTGACCGCTGTCAATGGTGTTTTACCAGCAGCCATGACAGCTGTATCCCTCGATAAAGGACTGATTTGTCCCTTTCAATGTGGACCTGAAGCAGCATGGGCAAATGCAGAAATAAATATTCTTGCCCCCGAAACTCTTCTCACGATAGTCAATCATTTTAAAGGGACACAAATTCAAAAACGTCCACAACCGCGCCAATATACGATCGAAACTGAACTTCCAGATCTTTGTGAAATCAAAGGACAAAAAACAGCCAAACGTGCCTTAGAAGTTTGTGCTGCTGGACGCCATAACCTTTTGTTTGTTGGTCCTCCTGGTGCTGGAAAATCTATGTTGGCGCAACGCTTACCTTCTATTTTACCCCCTCTTGATAGTCGTGAGCTTTTAGATGTCTGTCTGATTGCATCTATTACAGGAGAAACGATTCATAATACCATTTCACTTCATTGCCCCTTTCGTTCCCCACATCATTCTGCTTCCATGGCCGCAATGATTGGTGGGGGACTTAAAGGACGTCCAGGAGAAATCTCTCTTGCCCATAATGGGGTATTATTTCTTGATGAATTGCCTGAATTTTCTCCGCAAGTTCTTGATTCCCTTCGTCAACCTTTAGAAAGTGGAGAAGCGGTTATCGCTAGGGCTAATCATCATATCAGCTATCCTGCTCGCTTCCAACTCATTGCCGCAATGAATCCTTGCCGATGTGGTATGGCAGGTGAAAAAGGCCATGTTTGTGCTAAAGGAATACGCTGTCAAATCGATTATCAATCCCGTATTTCTGGTCCACTTCTCGATCGAATTGATTTACGGATTGATGTTCCTGCTTTGACAGCTATGGACCTTATGCAACCAGAGCAATCAGAGAAAAGCTGCGATGTTGCTAAACGCGTCGCACGGTGTCGTACCATTCAAGCCAAACGTTTTGCAGCACTAGGCTTGGATCATATCCGAACCAATGGCGATTGCCCTGCCAAAATTATAGAACAAATCGCCATTCCTGATAAAAATGCCGCTATACTCTTACGAGATGTGAGTGAAAAAATGCACCTTTCTGCACGTGCTTATCATCGCATTCTCAAAGTTGCACGTACGATTGCTGATCTTGATGAATCCGATAATCTTTCATGCCGTCATCTCGCAGAAGCTATCTCCTATCGACTCGGTACGGAAAGATTAACAGCTCTTAACTAAAAAACTGTTCATCAGTAAAAACTTATTGGAAAATAACGCAAATAAAGCTCTGTAAGTTTACCATCCTCTTCTAAAGATTTTAGGGCATAATTGAGGATATCAATCAATTTTTCGTTCTTTTTTGCAACAGCAAGCTGCATTCCTTGACCCAATAACTGGGGTGCCATATACGCCCCCCCAACAAAATGGTAGGAATCTATAGATTTTTGATTGTTGAACCATAACGATAAAGAAAATCCATCATCAAAAATAAGGTCAATTTTATGCTCTTGTAAGGCTTTATAAAGCTCTTCCCTCTCTTTAAATCCTTGCCATTTTGCTTTAGGAAAATAATCATGAAAAAGCTTTTCGTGAATAGTGTTAGATAAGACACCACTGGTTAAATGAACCAATTGGTTGCTTAATGGCTCATCAAGGTTTAATTGTCGAGAAGCAACAAATCGCGCTGGAAAGCGCAAATATGACTTTGTAAAAATAAGATCTTGTTGGGTTTGACTTGTTTCTTTTAAACCCGCGATAATGACTTCTGCACCACCATTTTTGACATGCTCGACCAGCTCTTTCCAAGGAACCACCTCTACTTCACAAAGTTTCTCTAATTTTAATTTTAAGCAAAGAGCACGCAATAAATCGATATTATAACCTGTAAGATGCCCTGTTTGATCAAGAAAATTAAACGGAGGAAAATCAAAAGTTGTTACAAAACGTAAACGAGTGATGTTCTTGGTATCAGGTTGTACAAAATGTTCATGCGAATCAAAAAAAGAAGGCAACCTTCCAGCTATTTCAGCTTCTGCGTAAGAGAAAGATAGAAATCCTCCTGCTACAAATAAAATGCGAATAAAAAGAGTGTATAAATTATGGAGTAAAAAGTAGCATAAACGCCATTGAAAATGTTTGATGTGGATAGGTTTTCTTATTTTCAAAATCTCTTCCCCATTTTTCAAAGATAAGATGCAACACTGCTTCATTATTATCTAATGCACTTCATCAAAATATCTTTCATTTCATAAATAAAATTCTTACTCTTTTTAAACTGTTAAAAATTTTAACAGTTTTCGTATATTTTTTGAAATACATTGAAAATACTTAAACTTTTGATCTCAAATATTCTCGAGGTATTTGACGTTATACTCTTCATACTCAGCTTCTTTCGATAAATTACACTTTTAAATTCTTTTGTCTTCCCATTCATGCGATTCACTTAACGAAAGGCTAAACAGATAAACCCTGCGCTGAATATTCACCACGCACTGTAAAAATACTTAAAATATATCAAAGAAGCGCTTACTTTTCTTATATGATTGCCCTAAGTGACAAGTTTTGCTGTATAATAGTGTCATATCGTTTCATCATTCTCTCCATTATATATCGACAGATATTGAATCTAGTGCTGATATACGGTAAATGTTTAATGTGGTTATTCCATAAATAACTGAGCGGAACATTGAGCTTTTAAAAAGCGGATAGAATATTGTAAATTGAACACAGAAATGGACTAACTTATGAGTGATGAAATAACCTCACCGACACAAGGCGATGACTATGGCGCCGCCTCTATCAAAGTTCTCAAAGGTCTTGATGCTGTACGCAAACGTCCGGGTATGTATATTGGTGATACGGATGATGGATCGGGGTTACATCATATGGTCTATGAAGTTGTAGACAATGCTATTGATGAAGCTTTAGCCGGTCATGCAACTCTTGTAAACGTTACACTCCATGCTGATGGTTCTTGTTCTGTTCGTGATAATGGACGTGGAATTCCAACTGATATCCATCCAACAGAAGGTATTTCTGCCGCTGAAGTTATCATGACACAGCTTCATGCCGGCGGAAAATTTGATCAAAACTCTTATAAAGTTTCAGGTGGATTACACGGTGTTGGTGTCTCTGTGGTGAATGCACTTTCCGTTTGGCTTAAATTGCAAATTAAACGTAATGGTAAAATTCATAAAATGTCTTTTACCCATGGAGTGGCTGATGCTCCATTAAAAATTGTTGGCGATTGTGATCAAGAAAGTGGAACAGAAATTAGATTTTTACCAAGCTCTGAAACCTTTACTATGGTTGAGTTTGATTTTGAAACTTTAGAGCGTCGTTTACGGGAATTGGCCTTTCTCAATTCTGGCGTTCACATTCTGCTTGTTGATGAGCGTCATGCTGACATTCAATCCGTTGAATTGCATTATGAAGGCGGATTAACAGAATTTGTCAAATATATTGATCAATCAAAAAAAGCGCTGCTTGACACTCCTATTTATATTACCAGTGAAAAAGATGGTATGAGCGTTGATGTTGCCCTATGGTGGAATGATTCCTATCATGAAAAAGTCTTATGTTTTACCAATAATATTCCTCAGCGGGATGGTGGAACGCATTTAATCGGTTTTAGAAGTGCTCTTACACGCCAAATTAATGGTTATGCTGAATCTTCAGGGATTGCCAAAAAAGAAAAAGTGAATTTAACTGGTGATGATTGCCGTGAAGGATTAACAGCTATTCTTTCTGTCAAAGTTCCTGATCCTAAATTTTCTTCACAAACAAAGGACAAATTAGTTTCTTCTGAAGTGCGCCCTATTGTTGAAAATTTGGTCAATGAAGGTCTTTCAATATGGCTGGAAGAACATCCTAATGAAGCAAAGCTTCTCATTAGTAAAGTGGTGGAAGCTGCAACAGCACGTGAAGCAGCACGTAAAGCACGTGAGCTCACAAGGCGAAAAGGAGCGCTTGACATCACTTCTCTGCCAGGAAAACTTGCCGATTGCCAAGAGCGTGATCCTGCAAAATCAGAAATCTTTATTGTGGAGGGAGATTCGGCGGGTGGTTCAGCAAAAAGTGGACGCTCACGTCAAAATCAAGCAATTTTACCTCTCCGCGGTAAAATCCTCAATGTTGAACGAGCCCGTTTCGACCGCATGCTCTCATCTGATATGATCGGAACACTTATTACCGCTCTTGGAACATCTATTGGTAAAGATGAATTTTCACCCGATAAATTACGATATCATAAGATTATTATCATGACAGATGCGGATGTTGATGGAGCTCATATCCGCACTCTGCTGCTCACTTTCTTTTTTAGACAAATGCCCGAGTTGATTGAACGGGGACATCTTTATATTGCTCAACCTCCTCTTTATAAAGTATCGCGTGGAAAATCTTCTCAATATATTAAAAATGAAGCAGCCTTTGAAGAATTCTTGATCGATACGGGACTAGAAGAAACAACTCTTGAGCTTTCAACGGGAGAAGTTCGTGCAGGAGCTGATTTATATCAACTCGCTAAAGATGCCCGTATATTCCGTCAACTTTTAAATGGCCTTCATACCCGTTATAACCGCAATGTTGTTGAGCAAGCAGCCATTGTTGGAGCTTTTAACTCTGAAGCCTTTGCAACACAAGAAAAAGCACAAAAAATAGCAGATGCTGTCGCGCAACGTCTTAATCTGATTGCTGATGATATGGAGCAAGGTTGGTGTGGACGATATACAGAAGATGGAGATTTATGTTTTGAACGTGTTTTACGTGGCGTTAAAGATGTTATCACGCTTGATGCAGGGCTTATAAACTCAACGGATGCACGTCAAATTGATCGCATTGCCCAAAATTTTAGCGACCTATATCATCCGCCTCTTCTTTTACGCCGCAAAGATAAAACAGAGCGCATTTTTGGACCTATGAGCCTCTTAGAAAGCATTTTTACAAATGGTAAAAAGGGTATTACGCTTCAACGCTATAAAGGTCTTGGGGAAATGAATGCTGAACAGCTTTGGGAAACAACCCTTGATCCCAATGCCCGTTCTCTTTTACAAGTAAAAATTAATGATGCAACCGATGCAGATTCACTTTTTTCTCGTCTCATGGGTGATGAAGTTGAGCCTAGACGTATTTTTATTCAAGACAATGCCTTAAGCGTTGCTAATCTTGATATCTAAAAGTACTCTTCTGTTTTTGGCTGTATAAACGTTGTGGTTTTATACATTGTTTTTTCGTATTTGAACATTCCCTCTCTTTTCATTTACGATAAAAGAAAAATAAGGAAGGTCATAGATATGGCAACTGAAACAGAGCGTGTAGGCGTCAAAGGGGGGATGGAGCATTCCTTTGGTTTCACAAGAGTTGATGAAACACAAAAACAATCCATGGTCGATGGTGTGTTTCATTCTGTTGCTGAAAATTATGACAAGATGAATGATATCTTATCCTTAGGGCTACACCGTGTGTGGAAAAATTCTATGGTTGCATGGCTTTCTCCCCCAGCACTTTCTCATTGGAGAGTTCTTGATGTTGCTGGTGGTACAGGCGATATTGCTTTTCGCATCCTTAATGCTTCGCGCCAAAAAGCCCATGCTACGGTTCTTGATATTAATGGCTCTATGCTCAACGTTGGCAAACAACGTGCACAAAAAAATGGTCTTGCTCCTCTGATTGATTTTGTTGAAGCCAATGCAGAACATCTCCCTTTTGAAGATCAAAGCTTTGACGCTTACACAATTGCTTTTGGAATTCGCAATGTTCCTCATATTGATCAAGCTCTTAGAGAAGCTTTTCGTGTTTTAAAACCCGGTGGACGTTTTTTATGTCTAGAATTTTCAAGTGTCGAGATGCCTTGGCTCGATAAAATTTATGATCTTTGGTCTTTCCATGCTATCCCTAAGCTGGGTCAATTTATTGCAAATGATGGCGATGCTTATCGTTATTTGGTTGAATCTATTCGAAAATTTCCTAAACAAGATGATTTTGCCTATATGATCAAGCAAGCGGGATTTTCACGCGTATCGTACCGTAATCTCACCGGTGCGATTGCAGCACTGCATTCAGGTTGGAAAATTTAAAAATGGTGCAAATTTCTCCTTACTTTCAATTGATGCGTGCAGGGTGGGTTTTAGCGCGTGAAGGTGTTTTAAGTGCTCTTCCTCATGATGATCTTCAAGGATTTCCAGCATTATGTCATCGTATAGCGCGTGCATTAACACGACGCAAAACAAAAGAGAAACAGCGATCTGAAAATATTTCGTATGCCATCAATAAGCTTGGACCCTCTTACATAAAACTTGGTCAATTTCTTGCCACAAGGCCTGATATTGTCGGACGGAATGTTGCAGACGATTTGTCACAACTCCAAGATCGTGTTGAAACATTTTCTTGCACCGCCGCTATTGCTCAAATTGAAAGTTCGCTTGGTCGTTCTATTGATGATTTATTCGTCAATTTTTATCCCCCCATTGCTGCTGCTTCTATCGCTCAGGTTCATCCTGCTGAATATTGTGATGAAACCGGTCATACGAAAAAATGTGCCGTAAAAGTTATCCGTCCTAATATTCGCGCGCGTTTTTCTAAAGATCTTAGAGGTTTTTATCTCATTGCGCGTTTACAAGAGCGTTATATCCCTGCCTCTCGAAGGCTGCGCCCTGTTCGTGTGGTGGATACTTTAGCACAAACAACACGCCTTGAAATGGATCTACGCTTAGAAGCAGCAGCCATATCTGAAATGGCTGAAAATATTCAACAGGATACGGGTTTCCGAGTGCCAAAAATTGATTGGGAACGGACAGGGCGTAATGTTCTCACCATGGAATGGATTGATGGTATAAGAATATCCGAAATTTCCAAGCTTAAAGAAGCAGGTTTTGATCTACAAGCGCTTGCCATTACGCTTATTCAATCTTTTCTACGCCACACATTGCGTGATGGTTTTTTTCATGCCGATATGCATCCTGGTAATTTATTTGTAGACTCAGATGGATGTATTGTCGCTGTTGATCTAGGGATTACAGGAAGGCTTGGCAAAAAAGAAAAACATTTCCTTGCTGAAATTCTTTATGGCTTTATTACGCGTGATTACCATCGGGTCGCCCGCGCTCACTTTGAAGCAGGCTATGTCCCTTCACACCATAATATTGAAAGCTTTGCGCAAGCCAATCGCGCGATTGGTGAACCAATTCACGGACAATCAGCACAAAGCATTTCCATGGCTAAGTTGCTTACACTGTTGTTTGAAGTCACTGAACTGTTTGACATGCAAACGCGACCCGAACTTCTCTTACTGCAAAAAACAATGGTTGTCGTGGAAGGTGTTGCTCGCACATTAGACCCCAGTTTTAACATGTGGAAAGCTTCTGAACCCGTTGTTAGAGAATGGATTAGTAAAAATTTAGGACCCATAGGCGTTGCAAAAGACTTTAGTGAAGGAGCACAAGCTCTCCTTTCGCTGGCACGCAAAACACCACAATTGATACAAAATTTCCAACGTATAGAAGAAGATTTCAATCAAATGAGGAAAACAGGTTTTAGTCTTTCTCCTACCACCCTGAAACAACTTGCTGCTGAACAAAGTCGTAGAAATCGTTATGGACGTTATAGTCTGTTCATCATCGCACTTTGTTGTGTTTGTCTTACTTTTTATCTTTTTCATCTTTTCTAATCTGCTCAATGTGCTAAAAAATACCAAAGATGAAATCATTGAAATCATTTTATTTCTTAGAGGTATTTTATGGCTAGCCTTACTATTCGTAATCTTTCCCCTGAAGTCAAAGAAGCTTTGCGCGTACGTGCTGCAAAAAATGGTATCTCTATGGAAGAAGAAGCGCGCCGTCTTTTAAGTAATCCCACCACTCTCACCACACACCTCTCTCATGCAAGTGCCGTTGAGATGCAATCATTGAAATCAAAATCTCTTCTCCTTATTATTGGTGGAAGTATTGCGGCCTATAAAGCGCTTGATCTTATTCGTCGTTTAAAAGAACGTGGCGCACACTTAAATGTCATAATGACAAAAGCAGCGCAAAAATTTATTACGCCTTTAGCCGCTGAAGCTTTAAGCGGTCGTACTGTATATACCGATTTATTTTCACGCGAAGAAGAACATGATATCGGACATATCCGACTAGCTCGTGATGCTGACCTTATTATTTTAGCCCCTGCTACAGCCAATCGCATTGCAAAAATAGCCCATGGTATAGGAGATGATCTCGCCGATTGCGTCCTTTTAGCAGCACGCTGTCCACTTCTAATTGCCCCCGCTATGAATCCATCCATGTGGGCGCATCCAGCCACTGTTCGCAATGTTACACAATTGCGCGCAGATGGTGTCCATATTATTGGACCAGAAATAGGAAAAATGGCTGAACGTGATGAGACAGGCTATGGACGCATGAGTGAACCCTTAACCATCGTCGCTGCCATAGAGGCTCTTTTAGATAACCATGAAAAGCCTCTCTCTGGTCGCCATTTCATCGTTACCTCTGGTCCTACCCATGAACCCATTGATCCCGTGCGTTATCTTGCTAATCGGTCTTCGGGTAAACAAGGTCATGCCATTGCTACCGCTCTTGCGCATTTGGGAGCAAAAGTAACCCTTATTTGTGGACCCGTTAATCTTGCAGATCCGCAAAAAGTAAAAACTATCCACGTTGAAACAGCACAACAGATGTTACAAGCCGTTCAAGAATCATTGCCTGCGGATGGTGCCATCTTTGTTGCCGCTGTTTGTGACTGGCGCAGTCAAACGCAATCTTTACACAAAATTAAAAAGAATGCTCATAAAACACCACCATCCCTCCATATGGTTGAAAATCCCGATATTTTAGCAACAATTGGACATGCTCCAAATCGCCCCTCCTTGGTCATTGGTTTTGCTGCTGAAACTTGTGATATCATTGCCAATGCGCAAAAAAAATGTGTTGAAAAAGGCGCTGATTTCATTCTTGCTAATGATATTTCTCTTCAACCAGATGGCACAAGTGTCATGGGCGCTGATACAAATCAAGTTTATCTCGTAAGTAAAGAAAAAGTTGAACAATGGCTCCCTATGCGTAAACAACACGTAGCGCAAAAACTAGCAAACATGATCGTATCATTTTTTACTCCCCAAACGCCTACGCCACATGAGAAAAAAACACCTCATTTCAAATCATAAATTTTAAAATACTAAAATATCTTATAAAATAAGAACTGAATTTTTGAAGATACAGAAGTTATCTATCCATCTCGATTAGATTAGAGAACATATTAATTTATCATGATAATCTAGCGTTATTCAACTTGAATGAGAAACCCGAATAGCGTAAGCCTCTCTCATTCCAAATCCATATATTGAATCAATCAAAACCATTTGCTTGCACGTTAGCAAAGATAGCCCCGTGAATATAAAATATTTAAGAAAAGACAAAAAATCTATAATGAGCTGTTTCAAGGGCTAAGTGCTTGTCGCAACATTGAGAGGACTGGCAAAGTATATGGTGCTCCCGGCATATTCTTTTGTTAAGCATAAAGGTAGTGGTGCGCCTCATAAGTTTTATAGTATTCATAGCAGCTATCTTTATTCCATTAACGAAGACTGTTGCAAAAGGGGTATGATGAGCGTTGAGAGAATATCTCTCTATTTTAGATCCTCATTAAAATTAAAGATGATAAATTCTTTCATAAATGAATAGTGTTATTCGCTCAAAATTATTCGCCCCAATGCACCATTTTTATGAAAAATATTTCAATGAACTCTTCATTTTATTACACTTAATAGCTCTTAAAATTCAAAATATTAGAGATCGTGCAAAACAAATAAGGATATCAATAAACAAAATTCGGAAGCTATACTGGATAAAAAAATTGCAGTAAAAAACGCCTACTCAATATCTCTTACCACCTTAAACTTATATATATCATGTAAACGCAATAAGCTAAACTCCTTACAAAAATATTTAAAAACTTTGCTACAACAGCTGCTTCTTAAATTCTGCTCGGTTTTTTAAAACCAAAATTTCTATTGATTCAAATTTTATTTTAAACAAAAAAGCTTTTGTTATTTTTTATTTTAATTACTTATTCTATCCATTTTATAAGAAAAATTTAGCCTGATTTTAATAATATATAAAGGTGAAAATCCTCTTTTTTATAAAGCAATATCAATGTATTTCTTTAGTATTATTGAAAATAGAGCTTGTAATTCAAGAAAGAAAAAATTATACAACGCCTTCTTTAAATATATTTCTTGTTTTTTTTTGCTTCTTTCCTTAGTTTATTAATCTATGATTTTTACTGCTGCCTATCGTGCTTTACAACGTTTGCTGACTTCGCAATATAGCATTATGATCCTAAAAGCATTGGGGATTACTTTTTTTTTGCTCGCCATTTTATGGTTATGTGTGCACCAACTTTTTGTATCTTACTTTTGGCCTTGGGCTTCCCAGTTTCTTCCTGGACTTCCGAGTTGGGCAGGATGGTTGGGATTTAGCATGCTTATCATCTTTAATCTTGGTTTGGCTCTTTTATTAGCTTTTTTTATTGCTCCCATCACTGCTATGATTGGTAGTTTTTTCATTGACTCTGCTGCGGAAATTATTGAAAAGGAAGATTATCTAAATGAGCCTCTTGGACAAGCGATGCCATTTGGACGTTCTCTTATCCTCTCCTTTAAATTTGTTATTTTGAGCCTTCTTGGTAATGGAATTGCTTTTATTTTATTCTTCATACCGGGTGTTAATTTCATTGCTTTTTATATTATTAATGGTTATTTGCTTGGGCACGAATATTTCTTGTTTGCTGCTTATCGTTTTCGAACAGAGCAAGATGCGCGTGCTTTTTTACATACTCATTATACAACGGTTTTTGTCGCTGGATTATTGATCGCAGTTTTTGTTTCAATTCCCATTCTTAATTTAGCCACACCACTTTTTGCAGCGGCCTTTATGACACATTTACACAAAATGCTTTCCCAAAAAACTATGGCACGCATCACTCAAAAATAATGTTTTTTTAACTTCAAAAAACGCACTAGCCAAAGAAAGCATACTATAAAGCTTTCTCATTTTACCCCCCCCTATTCATATTGAATTAATTATAATCGTTTGTTGAAATGTCATAAACGGGAGCAATGTGTGCATACACAATAAAAATAATGTTTTTTGGGGTGCTTTATTTTATGTGAAACGCGTGCTCTTTAAGAAAATCATTTGAAAAAAATCTTGCTCTGGTATTAGCGTTTCGCTAACATAACGTCATCATATCCATAATTTTTAATGGATGCGTATAGTCTTGTTAAGGTTTTATTATTATCAGGTTTCTTTGCTGCAGAACTGTCGATATTAGTGATTAATTGAGAAGAGTCATTATTTATTAAAAGGAAATAAGCCGTTTGTTAACCAGCGCAAGAGGTGAATTTTAATATAAAAATCAAAGAATAAAAACATATAAATTCTTAAAATTTCTGAGAAATTTGTTATAGGGAATACTCTTTATGCATATGATTGTTATGACATTGGAAATATTAAAAATAAAAAAGCAATGGAGTTAGAGCTATACGTGCGTGGATAAAAGTATTAAATGGATTCGTTACTGTTCAGCCGGAAAAGCAAAAGAAAATGTGACTGCTTAAGTTCTATATTCTTTCAAATCATGCAAAAAAGATGTGTAATATTTAAAGGAAGGCTATAAAGATGAACTGGATTACAAATTATGTTCGTCCTAAAATTAATTCTATATTGGGACGCCGTGAAATTCCAGAAAATCTATGGATAAAAGATCCTACAAGTGGTGAAATGATCTTCCATAAAGATCTGGAAGCCAATCAATTTGTAGCTCCCAATTCTGGCTATCATATGCGTATCAGTGCCAAAAATCGTCTTATGCATTTTTTTGATGATGGTGTTTATACAGCTCTTGAAAATCCAAAAGTTGTAACAGATCCTTTAAAGTTTCGCGATGAAAAACGCTATATTGACCGGTTAAAAGATTATCGTTCTAAACTTGGTGTTGATGATAATATTTTAAGCGCACGCGGTACGATTGAAGGTTTACCCATCATTGCAACCGTTCAAGATTTTGCCTTTATGGGTGGGTCTCTTGGTATGGCTTCAGGAGAAGCTATTATCAAAGCTTTTGATACTGCCATTGCGGAAAGGCGTCCGTTGGTTCTTTTTTCTGCTTCCGGTGGTGCTCGCATGCAAGAAGGAACACTCTCATTGATGCAAATGCCCCGTACAACAGTAGCAATTGAAATGCTGAAAGAAGCAAAACTTCCCTATATTGTTGTTCTGACCAATCCAACCACCGGTGGTGTTACTGCTTCTTACGCCATGCTTGGTGATATTCACATTGCTGAACCCGGGGCTATGATTGGTTTTGCTGGACCACGTGTGATTCAACAAACTATACGTGAAACCCTACCAGAAGGCTTTCAAAGTAGTGAATATCTGCTCGAACATGGTATGATTGATATGGTTGTATCGCGTTTAGAAATGAAAACAACCATTGCACGCCTTTTACGCTTAATGATGAAACATCCTGCTGTTCTTAACCCTTCCAACCCATCCCCAACAGATCCTCAAACGTCTCTTTCTACAACAAAAGCAGCTTAAATTTATGCAACAAAGTCAAGTACAAAGGGTGGTGGATGATTTACTCAAGAATTATCCGAAAAAATTTGATCTTTCTTTAGGACGTATTATCCGCCTTTTAGAGCGTCTTGGCAATCCACATTTAAAACTTGGCCCTGTTATTCACATTGCTGGAACAAATGGCAAAGGATCTGCCTCAGCAATTTGCCGTGCTCTTTTAGAAAGTGCAGGCTATCATGTTCATATGTACAGCTCACCTCATCTCGTCAACTGGAATGAACGCTGCCGTTTAGGCCAAAAAGGAGGTGGTCAACTTGTTACAGAGAGCTTATTGGCTGAAACAATCCATGAAATTATAAAAATCAATCATCAAGAGCCAATTACTATTTTTGAAATTTTTACAGCCGCTGCCTTTATACTATTTAGTATACATCCAGCTGATGTCGTTATTTTAGAAGTTGGGTTAGGAGGACGTTTTGATGCTACCAATGTCATTAACAAACCAGCTGTATCACTTATTATGCCCATTGATTATGATCATGAGAACTTTCTTGGAAACACAATTTCTCAAATCGCCTTTCAAAAAGGTGGGATTATCAAACCAAAGGTTCCTGTGGTTATCGGTAAGCAAAATTATGAGGAAGCTTTTGCTACTTTAATATCCCTTGCCGATAAACATAAAGCACCTTATTCTTTATTTGATCAAGATTATCAAAGCTATAAAGAACATGGACGTATGGTTTTTCAAAACAATCAAGGTCTTATGGATCTTCCCCTTCCTAACCTTATTGGAGACTACCAAATTGCCAATGCTGGTGCTTCTCTTGAAGCAGTCTATCAAGCAGGTTTTCACCTTTCAGAACAAGTCATACGTGACGCTTTGAAAAATATTTATTGGCCTGCACGGATGCAACATCTCACCCACGGATATTTGGTTGATAAACTGTCTCCTAAATTTGATTTATGGTTAGACGGTGGTCACAATCCTGCTGCTGGAAAAGTTATTGCGGCTGAACTTACACAATGGAGAAAAAAAACAGATCGTCCCATTATTATGATTGCTGGCATGATCAATACAAAAGATGCTGTCGGTTATTTTTGTCCTTTAGCGAGCCTTGTCGAGAAAATATATACGATACCGCTTATTAATAATAACGCCAGTATCTGTCCTATAAATTTAGCTGAATCAGCCCAAAAAGCAGGAATCTTTGCGTCCCCCCAAGCGCACCTACAAGATGCTTTGCATAAAATTAAGGAAGAATATCAAGAGGCTATTGTCTTTATTGGAGGTTCCCTTTATCTTGCTGGCGATATTTTGCGTGACAATAAAACACCACCGTGTTAGAGATTAGCTATTTTAAAAGCTTTGAAAGATAGACTTTTTAACCATGCAACTTGATTGTGCACTTTATCAACATCCTAAACTTATTACTGTTTTTGGCGGGTCTGGTTTTGTAGGACGTCATGTCGTTGAAACTTTGACGAAACGGGGATATCGCGTTCGTATCGCTGTTCGTTGTCCACAAAAGGCTTATTACATGCTCCAAATAGGAGAAGTAGGGCAAACCCAAATGCTTAAAACGGATATCAAGCATCGTGCCTCTGTTGCACGCGCATTACTTGGAGCTGATGCTGCAGTGTTTTTGCCTGGTAGTTTAAAACAAGCAGATCAATCCAATTTTAAAAGTACACAAATTGATGGTACTTACAATGTTGCTGAACTAACAGCAGAAGCTGGTATTCCACTCATCTATATGTCAACACTTGTAGCCCAAGAGAATGCTTCATGTCTTTATGCCCGTGTTAAATTTATGGGTGAGCAAATCATTCATAATAAGCATTCTCAAGCAATTATTATCCGTCCATCTATTATCTTTGGACCAGAGGATTGTTTCTTTAACACCTTGGCAGATTTGTCACGTTTTTTACCCATTATGCCTCTTTTTGGAGGTGGGCAAAGTAAATTGCAACCCGTGTATGTTGGTGACGTTGCCGAATTTATCGCACGTGCTTTAGATGGGAAAGTTTCTTGGGGAAAAAATTATGATCTTGGTGGCCCCCAGATTATCACCTTCCAAAATACTCTTGAAAATATACTCAAAATTATTCACCGTAAAAAAACGCTCCTGTCCATGCCTCTTTCTGCGGGGTTATTGATTGGAGGAATTTTGGGAATAATCGGTAAATTGCCTTTTATACCAACACTTGTAACAACCAATCAGATACGCTTTTTGCAAATGGATAACATTGTTTCTCAAGAAGCTCTTGAAAATGGATACACTTTAGAAGGTGTGGGAATTACCCCTAAAGCAATCGCTGCATGCTTGCCAAATTATCTCTGGAGATTTCGTCCACATGGTCAATTTTCCCAAAACTTATTCGTCTAAAATAAATTCTCCCAAAACTGAATTAGTTATTTGATTTATAATTCACAGTTTGTTGTTCGCTATTTAAAAAACAGCGTGTTCAATAGATTGGTGTTTTTGCATCTTAAATGCTCTATTCAAGATTACACAAAGTGTTTCTTCACACATTTACAGTCTTTTGATGAAAATTATTGAAAACAGCAAAAAGCGTCTCTTATAAACTGTCTTTATGCAAGAGCAAAGGTACCATAGGAATCCAGAAGAACTAGATATAGATTGTCTATTCATAAACATAAAGAAAACAATATATGGCTTTGCATTATATTATTTTGTTCAAAAGCTTAATCATGAAATGAAACGAGGTAATGTATATTTTCTAAACAACCGCATGAGCAAGGAGAATAAGACTATACTATTTTTGATTATCCTGTAAAAAAGTTGCTATAAAAACCGTGAAGAAATGCATCATTTTTATTCTTTAAAAAGTATCCCTCTGAAGATTTTTAAAAGCTTTAAAGTTATGTGAAAAGGATAAAATTTTGTTTTTATAATAAGACTTCATCATGAGATCTCTTGTCCTCTTCGTAAATCGTTACTCAGATCCATAAATGCATGTTTGTTGTACAAATTTATAGAGATTTTAAAAGAGCTTTTTCACATAAAGAAGTCTTCTTCTTGTCTTGCATTTTTTTTTAATTTCTCCTACCGTCTTTTAAAAAATTGATTTTAAAGGAATGAAGAATGACAGCTCAAGATTTTGTTGTCAAAGATATTGCCCTTGCCGCTTATGGTCGTAAAGAACTCGATATTGCTGAAACTGAAATGCCTGGCTTGATGGCTTGTCGCAAGGAATTTTCCTCCAGTCAACCTTTGCGGGGTGCACGCATTTCTGGCTCATTGCATATGACAATTCAGACAGCTGTTTTAATTGAAACATTAAAAGCGATTGGTGCCGATATACGGTGGAGCTCTAGCAATATTTTTTCTACGCAAGATCATGCAGCAGCAGCTATTGCCGCAACAGGTGTTCCTGTATTTGCTGTTAAGGGTGAAACATTGGAAGAATATTGGACTTATATAGATGCAATTTTTCAATGGCCTGATGGTAATCCTTCCAATATGATTTTAGATGATGGAGCGGATGCTACAAACTATATTTTAATGGGAAGTCGTGCAGAACAAAATAAAGATATCCTCTCGCATCCCAAAACAGAAGAAGAAGAAATTTTTTTCAAACAAATTCAAAAGCGTATGGATACAACGCCAGGATTTTTTACACGACAACGTGCAGCAATTAAAGGTGTAAGCGAAGAAACCACAACAGGTGTTAATCGTCTTTATCAATTACAAAAAGAAGGGCTTCTGCCTTTTCCTGCTATTAATGTCAATGATAGCGTCACAAAATCAAAGTTCGATAATAAATATGGATGTAAAGAATCATTGGTTGATGGTATTCGCCGTGGAACAGACGTGATGATCGCGGGGAAAACTGCCATTGTCTGTGGTTATGGTGACGTAGGAAAAGGTTCAGCGGCGTCTCTTTCAGGTGCTGGGGCTCGTGTTAAAATAACAGAAATTGATCCTATTTGCGCCCTTCAAGCGGCTATGGATGGCTATGAAGTTGTTAATTTGGATGATGCTGCCTCCAGTGCTGATATTATCATCACAACAACAGGCAATAAAGATGTTGTCCGTTTAGACCATATGCGACAAGTAAAAGATATGTGTATTCTTGGCAATATTGGTCATTTTGATAATGAAATCCAAGTTGCAGCCCTTAGAAATTTGCCATGGATCAACATTAAACCTCAAGTTGACATGATCACCTTTCCCGATGGAAAACGCATTATTTTGCTTTCTGAAGGGCGTTTGTTAAACCTCGGGAATGCGACGGGGCATCCTTCTTTTGTCATGTCAGCCTCATTTACCAATCAAGTTTTAGCGCAAATTGAACTTTTTACTCGCTCTGAACACTATAAAAATGAAGTCACTGTTTTGCCTAAACATCTTGATGAAAAAGTTGCACGTCTCCATCTTGATCGATTAGGAATAAAACTAACTGTTTTATCAGAAGAACAAGCAGCTTATATTGGAGTTACACCACAAGGACCTTATAAATCAAACCATTACCGTTACTAAAATGCTTCCTTGGGTTTAAAATAAGGGGAAAATGTCGTGCTCAGCTTTGGTGATCATACACCCAAAGAAAAAGCTCAAAAAATGATTCGAATCTGTACATATATATTTTGCCTTTTTTTCTTTTTTTCTCCAATACGCGCTGTTGCTCAGTCGTTGGAAAGTTATTTACCATTTTCCTTCACTTTGCCAAATGGTCCATGGCTGCTTTTAGCGCTATGTGGAGGAATTTCTTGTGCTTCATTTTTCACGTGCATAGCTGTTATTATTCATGCAAAAAAAGCAGCCCAGAAGCCTTTTAAGATAATTCAGACAGATTTTTCTGAGAAACTTAAATATTATGAATGGCTTCTGGAAGAAACCGAACAATGCCTTCTTATTTGGGAAAATCCAACATCTTTGCCTCGTGTCGTTGGTGGCCTTTCCACATTGCAAAAAATAGGCATTAGTCAGCAAGAGTTTCAGCGCTTTGAACTCTGGGTTGAAGAAAATTCTTTACGAGAACTTGATTATGTGTTGACTCAACTGCGTTGTAAATGTCACCCTTTTGAACTTTCTATTACCACCACAAATAATGTGCTGCTACAAGTTACAGGGGTTATCGCAGGGACAGTCGCTATTGCTCGTTTTCAAGATATCTCAAAACAGCAGAGCGAAAATGCTCGTTTACAGAAAGATATTGCCCACCTTCTTACTGAACTGAGAATGCAACGTAATCTTCTTGATCTTATTCAAGAGC
Source organism: Bartonella saheliensis (assembly GCF_902162175.1). Taxonomy (NCBI): domain Bacteria; kingdom Pseudomonadati; phylum Pseudomonadota; class Alphaproteobacteria; order Hyphomicrobiales; family Bartonellaceae; genus Bartonella; species Bartonella saheliensis. The sequence continues at coordinate 37,290 of NZ_LR607201.1, read as the reverse complement.
CTGTATGGATAAAAGATTGTAAAGGAAAAGTTTGTTTTATCAATCGCGCCTTTAGAGAAATGACAGACTTTCGTGAAGATAGTGATGAAGTGGGCGATCTTTTCAATGAAAACACACAACGCACAACAGATGAAACAGAAACAATTTTTCAAGAACATGTTCATACTGTCATTGATGGTGAACGGCGCCGTTTTCACCTCACACGTCTCACAACAGCTGAAGGAATGGCTGCTTTCGCACGTGATGACAGCGCCTATGAAAATCTTGCTCATGAATTAAGATATGTGCTTCAAAGCCATTGTGAAACCCTTGACCAAATTTCAACAGCTGTCTCTATTTTCGATACAAACCAAAAATTAAAATTTTGCAATCATGCTTTTAAAGTTTTATGGCCATTAGAAAGTTCCTTTTTAGAAAGTGAACCAAGTCATACATTATTTCTTGAACGCTTACGTGAAAAAGGGCTCATTGCTGAACATCCTGATTGGCGCACGTGGAAAGAAGAACTTTTTAAAGCCTATCGGCAAACAGAATCGAACCAACAAATTTGGAATCTTCCAGATGGTCGTACGGTACGTGTTGTCTCAAACCCGCATCCACAAGGAGGGGTCACGTGGCTTTATGAAAACCTTACAGAAAAAATTGATCTTGAGCGCCGTTATAATACACTTATTAAAATACAAGGTGAAACACTTGATAAACTTTCCGAAGGAGTGGTTGTTTTTGGTGCTGATGGACGCCTTCGTTTATCGAATCCTTCCCTGTCGAAATTGTGGTTGCTTCCTTATAATTTAATGGTAGAAGGAACCCACATTACACAGTTAAAAAACCATTGTTCAGCCTTAACCTTGGGACAAGAATGGGATCAATTTACTAAATTCATTACTGGTTTTGCTGAAAAACGCGAAACATTTTCGGGTCGTATAGATCTTAAAAATGATATGATTATTGATTATACTTTGGTCCCTCTTCCCGATGGACAAACAATGCTTACTTTTGTGAACGTTACAGATACTGTCCATGTTGCACGTGCTCTTCAAGAAAAAAATGAAGCCTTAGAAAGTGCAGATCGTTTGCGTAATGAATTTGTTCAACATGTTTCCTATGAATTGCGGACCCCCCTCACCAATATTATTGGATTTTCCGATATTTTACGGGATCAAATTTTTGGTTCTATCAATGAACGTCAACAAGAATATCTTGGGCATATTCATTCAGAATCAGGAACTCTTTTAAATATTGTTAATGATATTCTTGATCTTGCCACTCTTGATGCAGGCATTATGGAGTTAGACATAAAGCCAGTTAAGATTGCCGATGCAATGATACAAGCAGTAGCACGTGTAGAAGATCGCCTTAATGGACGCCATATTACGCTTTTACAACAAATTTCTCCTTCCTTAAATACTATTTCTGCTGATGAAAAACGCTTACATCAAATTTTTGTGAATGTCTTAAGTAATGCACTTAACTTTGCAACGGAGGCGAGCACTATTGAATTTTGTGTCGATGAACAAGATGATAATATCGTCTTTAGCGTTCACAATGAGGGCTCTGACATCCCGAAAGATATTCTTGATCGTATTTTTAAACGTTTTTCTTCCCATTCACACCATGGTGGACGTGCGGGAGCGGGACTTGGTCTCTCGCTTGTGAAAAGTTTCGTTGAACTACATGGTGGACATGTTGAAATTCTTACCGGTACAGGACAAGGAACAACCGTTAAGTGTTTTTTTCCCCTCCCCAAAGAGGATAAGATTTTTTAATGAAAGCCTTAATGAACTTTGATTTTTTTCTTGAAAATGAAGAGGCAACAAAGCTTTTTGCACAAAATTTAGCCCTTTCTTTAAAGCCGGGGGATCTTGTGACGCTTCAAGGAGATCTTGGGACTGGAAAATCAACCATTGCACGGACCATCATCCAAACGCTTGCAAATAATGATACTATGGATGTTCCAAGCCCTACTTTTACTCTTGTGCAAAGCTATCAACTTCCACAGTTTGAAATTATTCATGCTGATCTTTATCGCCTTTCTATGGCAGAAGAAATTGATGAATTAGGGCTTCATGAAGCACGTGAGAAAAACATTTTACTCGTTGAATGGCCAGAGAGAAGTCCAGACCTTTTAGAGATTGCCACTTTTGCACTCACCTTACACTATAAAGCACAGGGACGTCATGTGACATTGAGATCGTCACAACACTCCATTGAACGTTTGCAACAATCTTTTGCAATTTCCACATAAAAAACATCGACATAATCATGTATAACAGCAAGGATTTCTTAAAAAGCTTTAAAATAAATGCATCTAAATTTTTGATTTAATTAATTTTCTACTACCCAATATATTTTAGAAAAAATGTTTGAAAAACTCAAAAGGAGAGATAAAATGTCTCTCCTTTATCGTTTATTGCTCGTTTTCAAGATATCTCAAAACAATTATGATATTAACTAAGCCCATCTTTTATCCACTCAGAAAGACGTCCTTTAGAGGTAGCGCCAACCATATTTGATGAAACATTTCCATTTTTAAACATCAATAATGTAGGGATAGAGCGCACTCCATATTGGGTAGCCAATTCCGGATTTTCATCAATATTTACTTTAGCAATTTTAACTTGATTTTGCATTTCCGTTGAAATCTCATCTAAAATTGGCGCAATCATTTTGCAGGGACCGCACCATTCTGCCCAAAAATCAACCACAACAGGAATGGAAGAGGTTAGAACCTCACTTTCGAAATTGTCTTTATCAACTTTTACACACGTCATTGATTTATCCTTTATACTCATTTTTTATAGATTGGTATGATAACAATTCATATCAAGTTATTGCAAAGATAAATTATTAAAGGGGTTTACTATACCAAAAATTGTGGAGCGTGTTTATTTGAGCAATTTTATGAAAGTAAAAAGCGTAAAGATACTTTGAAGAGAAGAAATAACTTATAAGGCAATTTCATCAAGAAATGCCTCAAGCTTTTCTGGAGGAAGTTTAAAAATTTTAGCTTCTTTACTGTAAATAAGCAGAGCTTGGACATCTTTATCGGGATGAATAGCTTGCAACAATTTTCGATAAAGAGCCATTTGCAACCAATGATGAGGAGCAATAGCAGCTTCATTTTCAGGTGGGTATCCCGTTTTAAAATCAGCAAAGATAATGCTGTTTTCTGTGATGTAGAGACGGTCAATTTGACCAGAAATTGCTTGTTCTTTTCCACGAATTTTTACAATACCCATTAAAGGAACTTCAGTACGTGAATGCTGAGAAAAGAGGGGTTTGAGGTAAATGTGATCTAGCATTTTCCAAACATGGCGAAGAGCATCTTCTCTTTGGCTTTCATCCCAATGAGAGGCTTTAATGTTGAGATAGTTTCGAGCATAATCTTGACGTTTTTGTGGGGGGCAGTCAGGTAGATATTGTAATAATCGGTGAATGAGATTTCCATATTCAATGGAAAAAGCTCTGTTGGTATTTATTTCTCCTAAAACAGGCGAGGTAAAAAGTTGTTTTGAGCTTGAAGAAAGCTCTCTATCAGCTTCAATGGAAAGGCTTGCGACAGAGGGTTTTAACGGTTTTGGGAGCACTGGTTCTGCTGGTACTTTATGGGAGTAAAAGGCAGGCAAAGGTGGTAAGGCTTGACTCTCAGCGAAAGCGACTTCTTGGTTTATAGGAGCAGCAGAAGAAGATGTAATGCAATAACGCCAAGCTGCGATATCTTCTGTAGGACCTTTTATAGCAACCGCATGGGGTTCAAGGGCTTTTTTTACCAGTTGTAGCCATGTATCAGAGGGCGTTTTTTTACCGTTATATCCACAAACAAATAAACGATCTTCAGCACGTGTCATGCCTACATAAAGAAGGCGCCTATATTCTTCTTCTGCACCCTCTTTTAAATGTGAAATTGCTTGTCTAGAGAGTTTTGTATCAAACTTTTCATTGGGGCGCCAAACAAAAGCGTGTTGTCCGCTCTCTTGTGCATTGTCTAAAGACACTTTAAGCAAATGAGGCGCATGCTGAGGATGCCAAATCGCACTACCAGGATCAACCAAAAATACAACAGCAGCCTCTAGTCCTTTTGCAGCATGAACAGTCATGATGCGAATTTCTTCATTGTTTTGTTCAAATTCACGTTTAATTTCTGGTTCGCTTGCACTTAATGTTTCTAAAAAAGCTTGTAATCCTGGTAATCCTGTTTTTTGAATGTTAAGCGTATAATCCATAAAAGCATCGAGCACATCATTTGCTTCAGATCCTAAACGAGACAGAATTTTTTGCCTTCCCTTATCATTATTCAAAATATGGCTATAAAACTCAAAAACCGGTATTTTATCCACTAAAGCGCGATAATGATTCAGCTTTTCAAAAGCATCTTTAAAAGATGCTTTCAATGATGTGTGCATAGATAAGCTTTGCCAAAGAGAGCCGGTGCGGTGTGCAGCAAGCTGATAGAGTTCCTCTTCACAAAAGGAAAAAAGGGGGCTTTTTAATACACAAGCAAGAGAAAGATCATCTTGTGGCTGCAAAACAAAACGCCCAAGTGCCATTAAATCACGGATACTAATATGTTTGGTGAGTTGTAAACGATCAGCCCCTGCTACAGGAATATTACGGTGTTTAAGAGCCCGGGAAAGAGCTGAGACAAATTTATCACGTTTACGGACCAAGATCATAATATCACTTGCTCGTATTAAACGTCCCTTTGCTGGAAGCATTTCACCTTTTTGTAACCAGCCAGCAATTGTTTCAGCAATTTTTTCTGCTAAACGCACTTCAGGGGTATCTAAATGATCAACGCTTAAATGCCAATCATGCGGAAATTCGCTTGTTTCTTTGGAAATAGCATCCCATATAACAACCTCTCCCGGACTATGAACACGAATAGCTTCATGCACCGTCTTTGTATTTTCGGCCGAAAGTCCTTTATAGTTTTCTGGTGTTTCAAAAACAAGATCAACGCTTTTAAGAACATCTGCTGTAGAGCGAAAAGAATAATGCAGTTGTACTTTTTCAAACTGCTGATTTGTTTGCTGCACTTTTTTTTGAATGATTCGTCCATTTGCAGCAAAATTTTCTGGAGCAGCGCCTTGAAAAGAATAAATAGATTGCTTTTCATCTCCAACAGCAAAAAGAGTCCGTATATTTGTTCGTTGGCTATACCCTGAGAAAAATTCTTGTGTCAACAGTTGAATAATTTGCCATTGCTCAGGATTGGTATCTTGTGCTTCATCAAGTAGAATATGATCAAGCCCCTGATCAAGTTTATAGTGCACCCATTGGCTTGCACCTTTGCGCTGTAACAAATGAAGTGTACGCTCGATAATGTCATCAAAATCTAAGAAGCCATTGGCCTTTTTTAGATTGGTATAGATTTCAAGATAAACAGCACAGATCTGAAAAGCAGCCATATTGAGGGTGGCAACTTTTGCGCATTGATATTTTTCTAAAAGAACAAAAATTTTACTTTGTTTATCTTCTAGCGTTTGTTGAATAAAAGGCCAAATTTCATCTGATTTTTTACGAAATAAATGCGGAAAATTACGTGGTTTACCCTCTGTGGTCAAATAAATATCAGAGATAATATTGAGAATATTGGTCTCATCACGCGCTTTTTCTAATTGGGAAAACTTTTCCACTATCTCTTTCAGACGTTGACTGCCATTGGTTTCACAATGCTTAAGAGCATAAAGAGGAAGACGCGCGGTTTGTTGAATTTGTTCTAATAGGGATTGGTTTGTTTCACTAGGCGCTAAGTTAAAAAGCGCACGAAATTTTTCTTCTCCATTTTCAGATAAAAGAGAAGAGAAAAAATCAGAGAGTTTATGTTTCTTTTCAACAGCTTCATAGAGAAGTTTGTTAAAAGTATGTTCGCTAATAACTTGAAGTAACTGTTGTAAAGCAGGCTGTATATCACGACGTACTAAAAGTTGACGACGGGATTCTTGTCGTAATTTTTTGCGACTGACATCATCGGGAATTTCAAAATGCCCTGCGATATTGGCTTCTAACATAAATTGATGCAAAAGAGATTCACAAAAAGCATGAATCGTTTGAATTTTCAAGCCACCAGGTGTTTCAAGCGCACGCGCAAAGAGTTGTCGTGCATACATTAATTTTTGCGCATTGACGGGCTTATTTTCAAAGCGTGTTAAGGTTTCTTGCAGCTGTGCATCATCGAGTTCATTCCAACTGGATAACGTGCGAAAAATTCGTGATTGCATAACAGCCGCAGCAGCTCTTGTATAAGTAAGGCATAAAATACGTGCTGGAGGCGTACCATTTAAAAGCAAACGAATAACACGTTCACTTAAAACGTGCGTTTTTCCAGATCCAGCATTTGCAGAAACCCACACGTTTTTCTGGGGATGTGTTGCCGTTGCTTGTGCATCAAGAGCAGCTTCAGGAATAGAAAAAAACGTCATGATTACTCTTCTTCATGAAAACCAATTGACCATTCCCACAACCGTGCTAAATGGTCGTAGTCACCTTCATACCGTTTTTCTAAGGGAACAGCATGTGAGAGATAGCCTTGTTGTGGATTTTTATAATATGTTATAAGGGCAATAAGATTTTTCCATGCGATTTCACCAAGATTAACGGCACTAAGATAAGTTTTTTTGTCTTTTTCCGTTGAAAGAATGGATTGAGATTTAATTTCACCTTTTCCGTTCAGGGGAATATAAAATAAATTTGAGGGAACAAGATCTTGAAAATCTGGAAATGCCCCTTCCATCAGCAAAGCTGTTTCTAACGCCAATTGTGGAAATAATAATTCGCGAACTTGTTTTGATGAAGGAGGGGTTCCAGTTTTGAAATCTAAAATTTCAACCGTTTTGTCTGGCAAAACATCAATTCGATCAGCACGTCCTGAAAGGGTTACCCCTGTTGTCCCTATAGGGATTTTTTGTGAGACTACTTCAGAATACCGCTCTCGCGGTCCTAAACTTTGTTCCCATTGAATGAGACGTGGAGCAAGATTTTCAAAACTATTCCACCAAACTGTTTCAATATCGGGTGGAAAATTGAATTTATCAAATTCTTTACGTCCAATAACAAGCAGAACATTGAGTGCATTTGCAGCATTTGGATTTTTTATTTGTGTGCAAAAAGCGGCAAGAATAGCATGATAAAGTATTCCACGCTCAATAGCGCTCGGGTCATAAATAAGTGCTTTAAGGGGTTTGAGTCGTAAGATTCTTTTGGCATAAATAGCATAAGGATCATACCGCAATGTTTCTATTTCAGTGACTGAAAAATGACACGGACGCATATCAAGAGGTGGTACAGGGCAAGGACGTTTCACCTCAGAATTGATGCTTGTATGTTCAAGCATCTTGCTCCAATAGAGGAGTATTTCACCTCGTGCACGAATTTGTTTCCAAACCTGTTTTCCTACAACTGTTTCTATACGTTGTAGCCAGCGTGAAGGAATAGAAGGGGTATGATTAACCCGCAATGCGCGACTCATAACCACTTTATCCATTCCCATAGCCCATTGAAAATCATGCGCAGAAACACCAATACGCTGCTCTGGTGGTTCCAGCGTTAACATCATTTTCATCGGTCGCGATAAAAAAGCATCATTTCGGGTTGATATCGGCCATGAACCTTCATTAAGACCGCCGATAACCACTGTATCAACCGTTTGCAAACGTGATTCCAAAGTACCCCAGATGAATAAACGTGGATGTCCTCCAGGTGAAGGTGTGACAGAACGCGTTGCAATCAATGCAGAAAACATAGCAGGCCATTCGCTCAAATGAAATGTTAATCCTGATTGATCACTGACCAATTCACGTAAAAAATTTGATAGGGCTTGTCCTGCTTCGTGTTGATAAAGATGAGCAAGAGAATTATCCTCATCGCGACCAAAACTCTCAAAAACTTCAACAGTTGCTATCGCAGCTTCATTGACGGTGCATTCTTTCTCTTGTTTCATGAGAGAGGTTAAAGGTTCAACAGCTTTCTTTAAAAGATGACACAGAAAACGTGCTTCTTCAAACTTCTGCTGATCAAGGGCATTCACTTCAGGACGATTATGGGAATATGTTTCAATCCATTTTTCAAGGAATTGATCACATTCAAAAAGATTGATGCGCCCTGTATTCTCTCGAAGTACAAAAAGTTCAAAATTTTCTGCCAGTTCGCGTAAGCGATGACGGTTTTGTTGGAGTGTTGTCAATGGATGTTTCAGAAGAGAAAGAAAAGCAATGGGATCATCAGGTTGCAAAATATTTTCTAAGATCAGTCGCAAAAGCGTTACAGGCAATGTTTGTGCAAGTGGTATTCCTCCTGAATCATTTGCTTCAATACCAAACCGCTGTAATTCCGCAGCAACACGGCGGGCTAAATTACGATCATTTGTAATAAGGGCTGCGGTTTTTTTGGGGTTCTCAATAGCTCTTCGTAAAGCAACAGCGATAGCCAGAGCTTCCTCACGTTCATTTATCGCTTCAATAAATGACCAATCTGCACAAAGTTCCTCATAATCATCACGGATAATTTGTACCCATTTATCGGTTGTAGAAGCTGGTCGGAATGCTTCTGATAAAAGCGTCATTCGCCTTTTCTTTGTTGTGCTCTGTTGGCCAATTTCGCAAACATGGTCGCGTCGACACTCCATGAGAGAAAGAAGTTTTTTTAAATGATATTGAGGATGACTAAAAACATTTTCTGCATGATCAAAAAAATCACAAGCTGTTTTTTCTTTATTGCTTGTGCCAAGTGCATTCCATTGCTCTTCATCCATATGAAAATCAAGGCCAGGAAGAACAACTGCCCCTTTGGGTAGAGAAGCTATAACCTTTAAAAGATGAGAAACTGCGGGCATAGAACCTGATACACCAGCCGCAATGATAGGTTTATCAGATTGTGTGCGTCGTAAAGTCTCTGCGTGCATTGTAAGTGCTTGATTACGCCATTCAGCAGGATTACTTCGTTGCCTTTCTGTTAAGATTTGTGGCCAATTTTGTGTCACAATCGTTAAAAAATCGAGCGTTATTTGCCACCATTCAGCAACCATATCAGGAGCAATATCTTTAAGTTTTGACCAGTCTGCTCCTTCTGTTTCAATTTCATCCATCAAATGTGCTAAATCTTGAGCAAGCCAAAGTGCATCGGCACTATGAGCCGGAATAAGCACATCTTCCGTACCAAACATGGCACGCAGATGTGCAGGCAAATTTTCACGCCATGGACGAATAAGACGCGCTAAAAGCAGTAGCCGTTCACTTTCGCCAATGGGCGGATTGAGAGTGCTGGTATGATTTTCAACAAAAAGGAAACTATCTTCATCGATATCTCCTAGAGCACGAATGGTTGGCAAGAAGGTTGATTGTGTATCACTTCTTTCAACAAAGGCTAAGCGCAAAGCGCGAGCCGCACGACGTGTCGGAACATAAATAAGGCTATCGGCAAGAGCCGTTTGAATATCTCCATTGAGAGCAAAATTATCAATAAGGGTACCAGAGAGCAGTGCATCAACAAAGTGAGGCAAAAAAGCTATTCCAGAAGAAATAGAAAAGACACGTGGTTTATAGATCATATGATATCATATTTGGAATAACAAATTCCATCTTATTGATTATTTGTACTATTTTGATTGTATACTATTCTCATACAAGGAAAAACTATATTTATACAGGAGATTTTTAGCTTAGATTAAAAAAGATTGAAAGACGTTCCATATCTTAAGCTATCGTGAAAAAATATAATATCAAAGTTTTTTGATATTTTTTAACAGAGAATTGCCGACAGCTTGTCTTCTAATTTATATAAGCACTTTAAAAAAAATACTCCAACTCAACGTGACAAATTATTACCAACTAAATTGTTGTATAATAGATTCTTCTTTATATTAAGAGCGTATTTGATAATCTTTTAAAGCAGCAAATTTTATTTTTGGTGCTCGTTCTGCTTCATAATTTAATGAAAAATGGTTCTCTGCTAAGAAAACTGGAGCACCCTCTAGATCATGAGCAATGGCAGAGCGGTGATTGGTCAGAAATTTTTGCAACTCATCTTTATTTTCTGCCGAAATCCAACGGCATATATTAAAACGCGCTGGTTCAAAATTGACTGGCAAACCATATTCTATTTTAAGCCGTTCCTTGAGAACATCAATCTGCAAAGCACCAATCACACCAATCAACGAGGGTGAACCATCATCAGGAATAAATAATTGCACAACCCCTTCTTCCGCCATTTGTTGCAAAGCTTCTTTTAGCTTTTTTGCTTTCATCGGATCGCCCAAACTAACACGACGCAAAATTTCCGGTGCAAAATTGGGTACCCCCTTAAAGAGGATATCTTCTCCTTCTGTCAAGGTATCACCTATACGTAATGTGCCATGATTAGGAATTCCTACAATATCACCAGCATAGGCTTGATCAGCAATTTGGCGTGAACGCGCAAAGAAAAATTGTGGTGCTGAAAGTGTCATTGGTTTTCCTGTTCGGACTAACTTTGTCTTCATGCCACGTTCAAGTGTTCCAGAACAGACCCGAAAGAACGCAATACGATCACGGTGATTAGGGTCCATATTTGCTTGAATTTTAAAAACAAACCCTGTCATTTTAGCTTCCGTTGCAACAATATTGCGTTGATCTGCATCCTGATCACGAGGACTTTGACCAAAATCAACAAGCGCATTAATCAAATCACGAACACCAAAATTTCGTAAAGCCGAACCAAAATAAACCGGTGTCATATGCCCTTCACGGAAAGATTGAAGATCAAAATTTTTGCAAGCACTTCGTGCAAGTTCTACACCTTCGATAAAATGTGAACGCTGATACTCAGGAAGCAGGTTGGCAACCTCATCAAGATTAGAAACTGTCTGTTGTGTTACTTCATCATCTTTTTGACGAAACCGATTATGATGAAGATCAAATGTTCCTACAAAATCTTTCCCCGTACCAATCGGCCAAGTTATTGGTGCAGTATCAAGGGCAAGTTTTTCTTCAATCTCATCTAAAAGCTCTATAGGATCACGTGCCTCACGATCCATCTTATTGATAAAAGTCACTATAGGAATATCCCGCATGCGACACACTTCAAATAATTTCAGTGTTCTAGGCTCAATTCCGCGGGCACCATCTAGCACCATAATAGCACTATCAACGGCTGTAAGAGTACGATAAGTATCGTCTGCAAAATCTTCGTGGCCTGGCGTATCTAAGAGATTAAAAATATGGTCTGCATATTCAAATGTCATCACCGATGTTACAACTGAAATACCCCGGTCACGTTCAATATGCATCCAATCAGAACGGGTTTGAATCCGGTCTTTTTTTGCTTTTACCTCTCCAGCAAGCTGAATAGCTCCACCAAATAATAACAGCTTTTCTGTTAGTGTTGTTTTCCCCGCATCTGGATGGGCGATAATTGCAAATGTGCGACGCCGTTTTACCTCTTGCACGCGCTTTTCCATTATTCCCCCACAGGTCGCGCAAGCGCTTCATTAATCAATGCACGCATTTCATTAATTCCATACAAAGCAATAAATGATCCCAATCGTGGTCCTCTTTCTTGCCCTAAAAGGACTTCATAGATCATTTGAAAAAAGACATTTGAAACACCAGGTCCCCCTTCAGGGCTTTTTTTGTTATGATCTTGATAGCGTTCTATTAAACGTGCAACATCAAGAAGTGCATTTTGAATCATATTGCTATCAGCAGTTTCAGGCAGACTGGCTAATTTTGCATCAATTTGCGCTAATGTTGCCCGTTCACTGTCATCTGCCATTCGAAATTTTTTGTTAGGTTTAACAAAAACATCAAAATATTTCAGGGCAAATTGCACTAATTGATCAAGTTCTGGATAGGTTTGTGCATCAGCTCCTTGAGCATAGCGAGAAATAAAACCCCAAAGAACCTCTTTATTTTCTGCATTTGAAGCACTTACCAAATTGAGGAGCAGAGCAAAAGGTACCGGTAAATCAACCTGTGGAGGACAACCATTATGGATGTGCCATACCGGATTATTAAGCCGCTCCTGCCAACTCTGACGACCATAAGCTGAAAGATGTGCATAATATTCATCCACGACTTTGGGAATAACATCAAAATAAAGCCGTTTTGCTGTTTTGGGCTTTGAAAACATATAAAGCCCTAAACTCTCCGTTGGGGCGTAAGTAAGCCATTCATCAATGGTTAAACCATTTCCCTTGGATTTGGAAATTTTCTGCCCCTTCTCATCCAAAAAGAGCTCATAATTAAATCCTTCTGGAGGCTTCCCACCCAATACTTTACAAATTTTAGAAGAAAGATTTGTGGAATCGATAAGATCTTTTCCTGCCATTTCATAATCAATGCCAAGCGCCGTCCAACGCATTGCCCAATCCACCTTCCACTGACACTTGACCTTGCCCCCTGTAACCTCTGTTTCTATAGTTTCTCCTGTTTCAGGTTCGATATAAGTAACCGTTCCTTTTTCAACGTTGCGCGCAACCATCGGTACTTGTAATACTTTTCCAGAAAAGGGAGAAATCGGTAAAAAGAGAGAATAAGTCGCCTGGCGTTCTTCACCCAATGTTGGTAAAATAATTGCCATCACCTTGTCATAACAGGCAAGGATTTTTAAAAGGGTTTCATCAAAACGACCAGAACTGTAATAATCCGTAGCGCTTGCAAATTCATAATCAAAACCAAAACGATCAAGAAAAGCCCGTAAACGTGCATTATTTGCCGCTCCAAAAGAAGGATAGTCATCTCCAAAAGGATCAGGGACACGGCTCAACGGTTGACCAAGATAATGTTCCATCTTTTCACGATCAGGGACATTATCTGGAACCTTGCGCAAACCATCCATATCATCAGAAAAACAAAGCAATTTTGTTTTCACTTTATTTTCTGTGAGAATATGAAAAGCATGACGCACCATAGTGGTACGCACCACCTCCCCAAAAGTGCCAATATGCGGCAAACCAGAAGGCCCATAACCCGTTTCAAATATGACACTTTCTGGATAACCTGTTTTTTCATAGCGTTTGATAATCTTACGTGCTTCTTCAAAGGGCCAAGCTCTCGATTGAGCAGCTGCATCTCTTAATTCTGGCGTAAGGCTAAGGGCATCACACTGATCACGCATCATTATCTTTATCCTAAAAAATTATACTCTTTTCAAATTAGGGTGTATGGTTCTTGAATTTATTCGTCAACAATAGCAAGCAAAAATTTGGAAATTTCTTGATACTCACAATATAAAAACAAACCGCACTGTAAACATATTTTATTTTGATAAAAATAAAAAACATTCAATATTATAAAGCAAAAGCGTCTTGTTTTGATTATCAAAGCCTTCTTTGCTCTTATCATGAGGCACGCTTATTATATTGATGAGCAAACCAACATCATTACAAACTTTGCTCCCTAATGTTGCTACAATTCTTAAGCACTTGAAATGATTCATTAAAGATATGTCTTTCTTGTACAATCTTTCCCACATGGATCATCAGCTTGTAATGGGCAAAAAAAATGATTTTGATTGATTCGATATGAGAGACATTTGAAATGAGAAAATTTTAGAGTCTTCAAGATTCTAATTCAATAGAAAAAGATAAATTATCATTATAAAACAATATGATAAATCATAAAAACGAAATCTCTAATAGTGAACGAAAGAACTGTAAAACATTAATAGATAAAAAGACTTCAATAAATCGTTTTATACAAAAGCACTGCCCCACATGATACTTATCAAAAAATCTTTTATTTCTTTTCTTTATCACCTTGATGCCGCATGGCTAATGTACGTAAGCGCAGGGCATTTAATTTAATAAAACCCGTTGCATCTTTTTGATTATAAGCACCTTGATCATCCTCGAAGGTTACCAACTCACTCGAATAAAGCGATTTTTTACTTTGGCGTCCTTCAACAATCACATTACCCTTATAGAGTTTTAATGTAACTTCACCTTCAACATGTTCTTGAGATAAATCAATCGCTGCCTGCAACATCTTGCGTTCAGGTGAAAACCAAAAACCATAATAAATGAGTTCTGCATAACGGGGCATTAACTCATCTTTTAAATGCGCAGCACCACGATCCAATGTCAAAGATTCTATTGCTCGGTGAGCAGCCAAAAGAATAGTCCCCCCCGGGGTCTCATAAATACCCCGTGATTTCATACCGACAAAGCGATTTTCTACTAAATCTAACCGACCAATACCATTATTGCGTCCATAATGATTTAATTCTGTAAGTAAAGTTGCAGGCGATAAATTTTTTCCATTAATCGAAACAGCATCGCCTTTTTTAAAACCAAGCGTGATTCTGGTTGCTTTATCGGGAGCATCTTCCGGCGAAAGAGTACGCATATGGACATATTCAGGAGCAGAAAGTGCTGGATTTTCTAATATCTTTCCTTCTGATGAAGAATGCAATAAATTTGCATCCACTGAAAAAGGTGCTTCACCTTGCTTATCTTTTTCTACAGGAATTTGATGTATACGCGCAAATTCAATTAGATCTGTCCGACTCTTAAAATCCCAATCACGCCATGGAGCAATAATCTTTATATCAGGATTAAGTGCATAAGCAGAAAGCTCAAAACGTACCTGATCATTGCCTTTTCCTGTCGCCCCATGAGCAATTGCATCTGATCCTGTTTCCTTAGCAATTTCAATTAAACGTTTTGAAATAAGTGGACGTGCAATTGATGTTCCTAAAAGATAAGTCCCCTCATAAACGGCATTGGCGCGAAACATCGGAAAGACAAAATCACGCACAAATTCTTCACGCAAATCTTCAATGTAGATTTCTTTAACCCCTAACGTTTCAGCTTTATGACGCGCAAACTCTAGCTCTTCCCCCTGCCCTAAATCTGCTGTGAAAGTTACAACTTCAACGCCTAGTTTAATTTGCAACCATTTGAGAATAATTGACGTATCCAGCCCCCCTGAATAAGCCAAAACAACTTTTCTAATATTTTGCCACTTTTTCATTTTAAAGTTCTACGTGAGCTGCTTATTTCATTTTTTCCTAAAAATTTAAACAATGCAAGAAATATAAAAATAAATTCTTTTTAAGCAACATTAAAAAGACTCAAAAAGCATAAATAAAGGCGCTTCGGACAATGAATAGTGTGAACACTACTTAAAAGTGAGAGGAGATTTACGTGTCATTTCTACCGGAGTGGTCTATTATTGTACAATTTGCTTTAGCATCGTTGATTTTAGCGCTTATTCCAGGACCAGACATGATGCTTTCTGTAGGACGAACCATTACACAAAGCAAAAAAGCTGGGATTATGTGTGCCTTGGGAAGTGCAACAGGATTTGCTATTCAAGTTATTGCTGTAGCACTTGGCTTGTCAGCGCTTATTTTCGCTGCACCACACGCCTTTGTTCTTCTGAAAATTGTGGGTGCCTTTTATCTTTTATGGTTTTCCTTCCAAGCTTTACGGAGAAAACAGACATTTTCCTTTGAACAAACATCTTCTAAATCTCAAAGCTCTAAACGTAACTATCTTGCTGGTATTGGAATTAATCTTCTCAATCCTAAAGTTATACTCTTTAACGCAACATTCTTACCACAATTTATCAATGAGAATGATCCTATGGCGACACAAAAGTTACTTTTTTTAGGACTCTCTTACATTCCTATTTCTTTCCCTATTACAATTTCTATTGTTTTTACAGCACATAAACTTACCAAAACCCTTAAACAAAACCCTCTTTATATTCGCTTTCTCGACTGGCTTATTGCAGGTACTTTTACCAGCTTTGCTCTCCATCTTCTTATCGTTACAAAAAATTGATTTATAAGGTGTAATTTATCATTTTTAATTTAAATAAGAATTCTACATATTGCGAAACGTTCTCTTTTTAAATCTATTTATATTGAACTAAAGAATAGCTTTATTCTCTTGTATATCCAAGAAAAACTGGAACTGTCGTGTAGCTAAAAAATTGAATGTTCATACCAACTTATACACCTTGTATGAAACCTAAAAATATGGATGGTATCATATATTTTACAGAAGCTTTTTTTGTTATAGTTTTCACAGGCGTTGTCGTAATATGGAGAGTACATTAAAAAATGCTTTTTAAAAAACATGTCAACGAGTAACAATGGTATTTATGGTGTGGAGTATTTATATTTTAGACACGCCGTTTATATGTAAAGCGTAATCTTGCTAAAGAACGTAATAAACAAAAGCATCAAATAATATATATATCCACTCTTTAAAATTTATTACCGTCAATACTTTTAAAAATCATAAAATCGAAGTAAAGAATGTAAAGTGAGGTGGAAATGTGTGTCTCTTGAGACTTTCCTCTAAATTAGGCTGCATCCTCATTTCAGAGACTACGCAAACAGACTTTATATAATACAATATTTTTCCCTATTAAACCTATAAAGCAAAAACTATTCATCTAGCACTAATCCACCTTAATCCCTGTCCACACATGCCTCTATATGAGATTATTGATTTACAGAAAAAATTCAGGCTTTATAGCACTGAAAATTGTATTAACTAATGACCAATAGCATTTTCAAGTTTCAAACGTTCAGATTTTCGTAAGCGCTCTGAAGCCGATTTAAGCTGTCCACATGCAGCTAAAATATCACGTCCACGCGGTATCCGAATAGGAGAAGCATAGCCTGCTTGATTAACAACATCAGCAAAACGCTCGATTTGCTCCCAATCAGAACATTGATAATTACTCCCTGGCCACGGATTAAAAGGGATTAAATTGATCTTCGCTGGAATACCTTTTAGCAACTGTATTAATCGCTTAGCATCATCCAAACTATCATTGATGTCTTTCAACATAACATATTCAAATGTAATTCGTTTGGCATTAGACAGACCAGGATATTGACGGCAAGCATCCATGAGTAAGGCAAGCGGATATTTTTTATTGATAGGAACAAGCATATCTCTTAGTGTATCGTGTACGGCGTGCAGTGAAATTGCTAACATCACACCAATTTCTTCCCCAGTTCGAATAATTCCAGGAACAACACCGCTGGTTGAAAGCGTAATCCGACGTTTTGATAAAGAAAGTCCATCGCCATCAGAAGCAATCAATAAAGCTTTTTTTACAGCTTCAAAATTATAAAGAGGTTCTCCCATTCCCATCATAACAATATTGGTAATTTTTCGCCCTTCAACAGGAACAATTGCCCCATCAGGCGTATCCTTATCAGGAAAATCACCCAAACAATCACGTGCAACGAGTAATTGTGCTAAAATTTCTTCCGCCGTCAGGTTGCGAACAAGCATCTGCGTTCCTGTATGACAAAAAGAACAGGTTAACGTACATCCAACTTGCGATGAAAGACATAAAGTACCACGTCCTTCTTCAGGAATATAAACCGTTTCAATTTCAACAGGTCTTCCAGCCCCACGCGCTGGAAAACGTAAGAGCCATTTACGTGTACCATCCTTTGATACTTGTTCTCCAACAATTTCCGGACGCGCAATGGAAAAATGACGTTTGAAAGTTTCCTGCATTGCTTTAGAAATGTTCAACATTTCATCAAAATTTGAAACACCACGAACATAAAGCCAATGCCAAAGCTGGCGTGCACGCATACGCGTTTGACGCTCTGGTATACCAAGTGTCTTTAAAGTTTGCACTATTTCATCTTGCGATAAGCCAATTAAAGAGAGCTTAGAACTCTCCTTTACCACCACATTATCTGCTTTTTGTGCTAAACCTGAACCAACAGGTCTAAGGTCATAGGAAATAGCCATTGCTTTCCAATTTACATCATTCTTGTAGAATTTATCAAAACTTTAATGGCACTTTTGAGCCGCATTTAATGCAGCAGTAACCCCTTTTAAGGAATAAGTATAGGTAGTATGCGTTCCCCGTTTTGATATCGCTTTCACTGTCATATTGTTTCCCGCACGCATAGCAGAAACAAGCTGCTTTTCCTGCTCTGATGATGCCAACCAAGCTGAGGAATCCTTCGTGAAAAAATCAAAGTCCTTACCTCCAATAGTCACTGTCACTTTCGACCCTTCTTGAAGCGTATAACCAGCCATAAACTGCGGTTCAAACGCAACAGGTGACTGAGAACGCTTGGTAACTAAGAAAAAATTATCACCATGATTAACTGTTGTTGGAAGAGCCTTCAAAGGAACAGATAACACATAGCAAATCGTATTTTGGGACGATTTATAAGAATAGGCTCCCCACGCTTCAAATTGGTTTAAACGGCTTGGCGTTTGTGCACATGCGATCCCACCTGTAACAAGAACTATTACAGATGCAGCAATAACAGTCTTTTCAAACATCTTCATTTAGCTCACTTCTTTAGTCTCTAACAAGATTCTCTTTATTGGGAAAGTTCAAACAAAAACTCCTCGATACTCATGTGTAATTATCCTAATTCCTTCAATAAGGAAAATATTTTCACAGCAATCAAAATAGATTTTACATTCCATTGTGACCTTTTAGTCGTTACCAAAATATAAACTTTTTATTCAATAATCACATTAAAAAACAATATTTTTGATTTCACACTACCCTTTTCGTTTTTCATAAAAAACGATTCCTCTAAGCAATAGGATTTCAAAACAAGATAAAAATATACCACCACTCTGCTGAGAAATAAACCATACTCTTTACATCACAAGCAATCTACTGCAAAACTTTGAAAATATACTCTACACTCCCCCCAAAAATTTCACAGCATCTCACGCTCTTGAGAATATCATTTCTCAACTTTACACATTCAATACACGCATATCTGTAAGATACTCCATCTTTTAACTATTATAGTGTATTCATACGCCGTATTCAATATCGTCCTGATATCATCTTGTCATAATCTTAAAAAGATCTCACAAAATAACCAAATATTATCAATATATTAAATTATGAAACAGAGAATCCTTAAACTCTGTCTCAATAGCGAATCGCATAACGTGATCTTTTACTATCAGCCCTTTAAGATACAAATTATATTATTTCTAAGCTTTATGGCGTACCTTTCACAATTTATACACTTATAATCTTTTTTAAGCTGCGTTTGATTCTGAAGTTTGAATCAATAAAGCATAAAGCGCATTGGCATTGTGTGTATTGCGCAATTTTTGCACAACATCAGCATGACGTAAAACACGTGCAATCTGTGATAAAGCTTTTAAGTGATCTGCACCTGCATTTTCAGGTGCCAAAAGGAGAAAAACAAGGTCTATAGGCTCGTCATCGAGAGCTTCAAAATCAACAGGACTTTCAAGACGCGCAAATATACCAATAATCCGATTAATATCAGGTAATTTTCCATGAGGAATCGCAATACCACCACCCAACCCCGTTGAACCAAGTTTCTCGCGTTGCAAAACAATATCAAAAATTACATGCTCACTAAGACCTGTCAGCTGAGACGCTTTTTCGGCTAAAATTTGCAGAACTTGTTTTTTCGAATTAGCCTTAAGAGCCGGAATAATTGCTTCCGGTGCTATTAACTCACTCAAATTCATCCTTTAATTTTCCTCTTACACGCTCAAATGCTCACTAATAAACCCTATAAACGATATCGAACCTTAAAGTTCTTTCACTTGTTGTAGCATCGCATATGTTTTTATTTTTTAATTTATAATGAGTGAAGGCTTAATACGTCTCATATCACTTTTAACAGAACAATAAATAGTGTTTAGCTCCTCATTAACAGCATGAGAAAAGAAAAAAAAGAAATGAAGTTGTTCATAAAATTAATTTCCTTAAGACCCTAGAAAAGGACATTATTTATAAATTTATTAAACTTGTCACAAGAGTTAATATATAATTCCCCATTAGAGTTTTTTCTTTCTTTAAAAATAAGCTCTTAATAGAATGAGAAGCGTATTGAGCAAAATGGACCTTTAGTTTGAAAATTACTGTATAGCTTAAACAAAGCCTTATAACAAGAACATAACGGCATTTTGCTCCTATTTTAAATACGCCATACAAACTAATAAAACACGACAATCCCCATTAAATAAACGCAATATATAACGGATGAATGCTCCAATCAAAATACCCAAAACAGCACCATCAACATGTTCTTTAATTTGACAGAGAAAAATATGATGAATATCTCTCACCTTTCAATAACACATGCATTTATTTACAGCCTCATTTATCACTTATTATCAAGTTAATCTAATGATATCTTTTCTATGATACAATCATGTGTAAGCTCAACCAATAAAGCAATAAATTTACCTTATAGTGATGAAGCCTTTTTCTCCACTCAATAAAAATTTATTAGATTGCATTCATAAAGCAAGTTTTGGCATAAATAAGGAGATTTTCAATAATAATGGAATGAATATAATCACCAGAGAAAATCCTATTGCACAGCTTTAATTAAAAAACTTAAACTTTATCCTAAAATCGTATTCTTTTATTGATTTACAAATCTTTGATGACATTATCATCGTTTCTACAATAAAATAACAATTCCATTTGTTTCTGTAATGAGAATATATACTAATAATATGCTTTACTAATAATTACAACTAATTACAATAAAACCTTATCTACCTCCTTTGAAATGTGTTTGTGACGACTATGTTATTTCTATTAAACTTCAATAGAGCTGTATGAAAGCCGTAAAATCATAGAGAAAACTGATGTCCCAAATAGATTCTACGGACATCAACGTTGTTGATAATATCATTAGGACGACCATGAACTAACACTTTGCCGGTATGAATAATATAAGCGCGGTCGACAAGCCCCAGTGTCTCACGTACATTATGATCTGTTATTAAAACACCGATGCCACGCCTCGTTAAATGACGAATAAGTTGTTGAATATCAAAAATAGCGATAGGATCAATTCCTGCAAATGGTTCATCAAGTAACATAAAATGAGGGCGAGAAGCTAAAGCACGCGCAATTTCAAGTCGTCGACGTTCACCCCCAGATAACGAAAGCGCAGACATTTTACGTAAATGATCAATTTTAAATTCATGTAAAAGACTATCAAGCTCTTCACGTTGTTTAAGACGATCTTTTTCAACGACTTCTAAAACAGCTTTAATGTTATTTTCTACTGAAAGACCACGAAAAATAGATGCTTCTTGGGGAAGATACCCAATCCCTAAACGCGCCCGTCGATACATCGGAAGATGCGTAATATCAAATCCATCAATTTTAATGGATCCTCCATCAGATTTTATGAGCCCCGTAACCATATAAAAACAAGTTGTTTTACCTGCCCCATTAGGACCTAAAATGCCAACTGCTTCTCCCGTACGAATGCCAAAAGAAACACCATTAACCGTTGGTCTTCCTCGATAAACTTTAATCAAATGACTGGCAATCAAAGTCCCTTTTAAGCGCTTTTTTGAAGCTTCACTTACAAGATTATGCTGATCAGTCTGTTTTTTTCTTTTAATTCCAAACATGAAACCTTAATGGACATTTTGTTGATTTTGTTTAAAAATAATAGAAACGCGACCTTTTTTCTTAGCCGTCTCACAACCTTCTAAAAAAGCCCTTCCGCTTTCCATATTTGCCGTTAATTTACATCCTGTTGCCACATTGTCACCATCTGTCAATACAACATGATTCCCTGTCAAACTCATCATTTTTGATTTTCCATCAAAAACGCCTTTATCCCCTGTAGCAGTTTGCGTCGCTGTTTTTATATAGACTTTTCCTAAAGCTTCCATTTTTTGTATACCCGATGAACCAAACAAAGTAAAAGATGATGCCTTCGTATCTTCCTTGTTTTTATCTGCTTCTTTATGGTCTTTATCGTAATAAACAATTAATTTTGCCGTCCGTAAAAGACGTTCACCTTGCACCACTGAAACATCACCCTTAAAAAGGGCTATACCTTCTTTATCACGTATTTCTAAAGAATCTGCATGAAGTTCTACTGGTTCTTTGTCGTTTGATAGACTTATTCCAAAATGGGTCCCTTCAGCATATCCTAAAACCGTTCCCCCTCCTAACATTCCCATGCTAAAAGCCAACGTCATACCTATCCATCTTTTGTATGATCTCATTCTTTCAATTCTTCTGTTTGTATATACATATGAATTCTCTTTTTAAAATCCCTTAAAAATTCGTATTGATATTGCGTCATTACTTTTGAAGCACTAAGTGCACACCACCATGGAAATACATGCTTTTTCCTTTTTCTCGAATTTGTAAGGCATTGGCTGCAAGATGAAAACCGGCTCGCTGAATATTAACGCGTTGATCTGTTTTTAACTGTCCCTCAGATAAATTAATATTAGCCGACATAAATTGCGCTATCATTCCATCATTCGTCGTAATGGTGAATGGCTTATCCAACTGTAAAAAACCATGAATGTTATCGTAAATCCCCCCTTTTGCAGCAAGAAAAAATTGCCTTTGTTGGCCCATAGATGCTTTCGCTGTGATGTTTTGTAATCCAATTATTCCAGAGCGCGTTTGATCTTGAAATGCTTTTTCTGCTTTAAGCCAATAAGGTTCATGAGCACGCGTATAACCTTCTAATTTTGGATTAAGTATCGTCAAGTTGATCACTCCATTCTCTTCATTATTCAAAGGCATAGGATCAGGAGTAACGGGAACCAAGAAAAACGTAAACCAGCAAAAAACCAGCGCTGAAACTAACGCTAAGAGGGGTAAAAAAACTTTTAATAGGCTAATGCGACGCGAATGACGAGATGCCTTTTTAAAAACATCTCCAACTGATGATTGCGTTGAAAAGACTTCATAATGATTGTGTACGGACATACTCTCCTAATCTCTTAAATATTCCGCATTTTTAACCTGTATAACCTTTATAAGAGGTATTTTCAAATTTTGTTTCTTGAAATTTGCTTTTTCTTGGTTTTATTTTGCTTTTATCCATTTATATATTGTAATATGCATGAAGTGCACAATTATAAAAAAGTTCTTTGTGTGAAAGTGAGGCTATTGTGGTTAAATCAGAGCTTGTACAAATTATTGCTCATCATAACCCGCATCTTTTTCAACGGGATGTGGAAAATATTGTAAATGCTATTTTTGAAGAAATTTCGACAGCGCTTGCCAATGGCGATCGTGTTGAACTTCGTGGATTTGGTGCTTTTTCTGTAAAGAGCCGTTCAGCTCGGAATGGACGTAACCCACGAACAGGAGAAGCCGTTGCTGTTGAAGAAAAATGGATTCCTTTTTTTAAAACTGGCAAGGATTTACGCGACCGTCTTAATCAGTGAGAAACTTATGATTATTAAACGTATTCTTCTAACAAGTATCGGTGTGATTATCACAGCGCTTTTGATTGTTTTTATCGTAGCTAATCGTCAAATAGTTCCGTTAACCCTTGATCCTTTTCGAGAAAATTCTGAAAGTTTTACTTATCATGCTCCCCTCTTTATATGGCTTTTTATTTTCTTTGGTTTTGGTATTTTATTAGGAAATCTGATCCGTTGGTTTTCCTATCATAAATGCAAAAAAGCTCTCAAAAAAAGTAAAGCTGAGATTGAAAAATTGAAAACGTCTATCACAAATCTGGTGTAATGGTCTTTTAATGAAATCGTTTTCCCTTTAGTATTTTATCGTCAATACAGAGTTTGTTTCTATACGTGTTTTAATTGATTTTAGTTCTTTTGCACTTTTACGAAACATTTAAGAGCTTTATAATGTAATTTTTTATGCCTCATATACCATGATACAAAACATGCCTGCACAATGTTTTCAATCCTCCTACAAGAATAGATATCCGCAGGAAAAGTTGCCTCTTATTTTAGAAACAGGTATGAGTGAAAACTATGCTCTCATTGATTCTGGAAATGGACAAAAATTAGAGCGTTATGGAGATTATCGAATTATTCGCCCTGAAGGTCAAGCACTATGGAAACCTGCTTTATCACAAAAAAAATGGGCTGATGTTGATGCTATTTTTACAGGAAACCGTGATGAAGAAGGTGTTGGTCGTTGGCATTTTCCTAAAAAGCCACTTGGTGAAACATGGCCTCTTTCTTGGAATGGATTGTCTTTTCTAGGACGCTTTACTTCCTTTCGTCATGTAGGCGTTTTTCCTGAACAAGATGCCCATTGGCGCTCTATGGAAGAACAAATCATAAAAGCCGCACGTCCTATAAAACTATTGAATCTTTTTGGCTATACAGGGGTTGCCTCTTTGATTGGAGCACGAGCGGGTGCAAACGTTACCCATGTTGATGCTTCTAAAAAAGCCATTGCGTGGGCAAAAGCTAATCAGGAAAGAGCAGGATTACCAGATCATTCTATTCGCTGGATTTGCGATGATGCTGTAAAATTTGTCGAGCGAGAACTCCGTCGCAAAAAAAGCTATGATATGATCCTTCTTGATCCCCCTGCTTATGGACGTGGACCCCATGGCGAAATTTGGCAACTGTTTGATCATTTACCAGCCATGATCACAAATTGTCGTAAACTCCTCTCTGATAAACCGCTCTCAGTTGTCCTGACAGCTTATTCCATTCGTGCTTCCTTTTTTGCACTTCATACTTTAATGCGCGATACATTTGTAAATCTTGGTGGTACGGTCGAATCAGGAGAACTCATTTTGCGTGAAGAAGTTGCAGGGCGCGCCCTTTCTACTTCTCTTTTTAGCCGTTGGATTGCTTGAATATGTGTGGACAAAAAACTGGTAGAGTGAAAGAAATTACCTCTCTTAGCAACCCTATCATAAAAGATCTTAAGGCACTTAACCAAAAGAAAAATCGTAATCGCGAAGGTCTTTTCATGGCAGAGGGATTGAAATTGGTCATTGATGCTCTCAATCTCGGTTGGACAATACAGACACTTATTTTTTCTAAAAGTGAAATTGGTAATGCCACTATCGAAAATACTGCTGCACGCGCTGTAGCCAATGGTGGTTTTGTTATAAAAGCCTCACAAAAGGTTATGGAATCACTTACTCGGCGCGATAACCCACAAACAGTTATTGGTATTTTCAAACAAAAATGGCAACCTCTTGAAACAATACAAAGGCAAGCTAAAGATGTTTACATCGCGCTTGATCGTGTGCGTGACCCTGGAAATCTTGGCACCATTATTCGCACTGCTGATGCTGTAGGTGCCAAAGGTGTTTTTTTAATTGGCGAAACAACAGACCCTTTCTCACCTGAAACAGTTCGTGCAACCATGGGATCTATTTTCTCTATACCCCTTTATCGTTTTGATGAAAGCGCCTTTTTAAACTGGTCAGCTCACTTTAAAGGCATGATTGTTGGCACGCATCTTAAAGGATCTCTGGATTATCGGACACTTGATTTCAAAAATGGTCCAATAATCCTTTTAATGGGAAATGAAAAACAGGGGCTATCAGATATTCTGGCAAGTCGATGTGATAAACTTGCGCGTATTCCACAAAGTGGACGCGCTGACTCACTTAATCTGGCAGTAGCAACAGCTGTTATGCTTTATGAAATCCGTCGCCCTTATTTAACACTGGAACCATGTGAGGAAAAAATATGATCCACAAATCACTCTCTTTTCTTCTCCTTGGCTTAGCCCTTACGGTCGGACTTGACCAAGCTGTTAAGTACTGGATTATGCACAATATGCCTTTAGGAACAGAAATTCCGCTTATTCCTTTCCTTTCCCTTTATCATGTGCGTAATTCTGGCATTGCATTTTCGTTTTTTTCTTCCTTTTCTCATTGGGGAATCATTGCCATCACAATCATTGTAATTATCTTTCTTCTATGGTTATGGAAGAATGCTGAATATAATAAATTTTTAACACGTTTCGGTCTTGTCCTTATTATTGGAGGAGCAATCGGCAACCTTATTGATCGTATTCGCTTTCATCATGTCACTGATTATATACTTTTTCACATTGATGATATTTTTTATTTTGCTATTTTCAATCTTGCAGATAGTTTTATCACACTTGGTGTTATTGCTATCCTTATTGAGGAACTGCGCACTTGGGTGAAAGCAAAACGTCATTCCAAATATACATCTTCTCATTAATGTTCTCATTGCCTTAAAAAACAGAGATTTTTAACCATTATAAGCCTGATTACAAACTCTCTTAGATAATTCTTGCGGCTGATTGTTTTACATATTTTTCTTTATGAGAACTTTATTTTTTCTCCAACTGTACATGTCCATCTTCGCTCAATACAAAAGAATTGACTTCAAATAGAAATCAATATCTTTTTATCTACACGTTACACTCTAAGAAAAAATATTTTACAGCTTTTTATTAGCACGCCAACTCTACTCCTATGTCGTGCAAAAAAAAATAATCTTGATGGATTAAATATAAACAGGTTTGTCATCAGAAAATCTTACGATATTTTGGAGAGAGATATTTAGAATGAAAAAATTAATATATTTATATATCAATGTGTTATATAAAAACTCAATTCAATTAGGGATTCTGGTAGGGCAGAGCATATGCAATCTTGAAGGCTGAAAAGTAGCGTGATGCTGCGCGACACTTCCTTATCACCTTAAAGATAGATATTTTGTAAGTGAGAATTATAGGGTTCCGGCAAATAATAAAAAAATTTTAGTATCGTCCTTTTATTTTGTAAAAATATGGCGAAAAATAAAAATATTTTTCATGAAAATGAACTGTTTCCTTACCAATTTGTAAGGTTCCTTGTTTCGATAAATCTCTTGTAATTTTTAAATAAATCTCCATAATAAGGGGGAAAATATGCTGGAATTCCGCCAGTGATTCTGAAGGTTTTTTGTATTCGCCAAATTAAGGCTTATACAAAGTTTGTCTCTTCAATGAGAGAGATACTTAAAAACCCAATGCCTGACGGGACATATGCTAAAGGATTTTATATTATGGCTAATTTTAAAAATTTACGTTCAGCGCCTGCTTCTCATGCTGATGCATCGATTGATCAGGGATTGCGTGACTATATGTTGGGTGTTTACAATACAATGGCCATTGGTTTGCTTATTACAGCTGCTGCTGCCTATGCAATTGTATCATTAGCAACGACAACAGATATGAGCCAAGCAGCAGCTCAGATCAATAGCAGTATTTATTTAACATCATTTGGAGTGACATTTTATACATCGCCATTCTCTTATATTGTGATGTTTGCACCACTTGTTGCAGTTTTATTCCTTAGTTTTAAAATTAATACATTAAGCACCAATGCTGCTCGTAGCCTCTTTTTTGGTTATGCTGCTTTAATTGGGCTTTCACTGTCTTCAATCGTTTTACGTTATACGACAGAGAGCATTGTACAAACCTTCGTCATTTCTGCTGCAACTTTTGGAGCTCTTTCACTTTATGGATACACAACAAAGCGTGATCTTACAGCAATGGGTTCATTCTTTTTCATAGGTTTGATCGGTTTGATGCTTTCCATGGTTGTGAATATTTTTCTTGGATCAAGTGCTTTGCAATTTGCTATCTCCGTTATTGGTGTTTTTATCTTTGCTGGTCTAACAGCTTACGATACTCAAAATATTAAATTGATGTATTATGAAGGGGATCAAGGCGATACCAAAGGTCGTAAAGTTATTATGGGCGCGTTGAGTCTTTATCTTGATTTCATCAATATGTTTGTCTTCTTGCTACAATTTCTCGGTTCAAACCGTGATTGATTGCAAAAACAGCGCTTAATGAAAGGACCTTGTTTCTAAATGAGACAAGGTCCTTTTGTTTTTAGTGTAAGTTTTTATTTTTTGCCTTTTAGGGATTATTCTTTTCGCAAAATGACAAAAATACCTTACAAGCAAAAACTCCCTTGGTTTACTGATTTTATCCAACAAAAGCTCCATAACTCCCTTTTTAAAACAATCTACAGCCGCTCTCATCATCCATCAAATATCCTCAATCCAAATAATCATTATGATCTGACCGTTGCTTCTTATAATGTGCATAAATGTGTAGGTGTTGATAAAATTTTTAATCCTACACGAATTGTTCGTGTTATTACTGAATTACAAGTTGATATCCTTGCTCTTCAAGAAGCAGATAAACGTTTTGGCGAACGCATTGGTTTGATTAATCTTCAGCTGTTAAAAGCTGAAACCGGTTTGATCCCTGTGCCTCTGGATACTATGTCACCTCATGGTCATGGTTGGCATGGGAATGCCCTTTTTTTGCGAAAGGGATATGTACGTGACACTTTACAAGTCACTCTTCCTGGCATTGAACCACGTGGTGCTATCATTGTAGAATTGGAAATGGCAGCAGGTCCTATTCGTATTATCGCAGCTCATTTTGGCTTATTACGTTATTCTCGCAAACAACAAACAAAAATGCTCCTTGCAATTTTGCAAAAACGCTCCCTTATGCCTACACTCCTTATTGGAGATTTTAATGAATGGCGGATGGGAAAAGGCTCATCTTTAAACCATTTTTATCCCTATTTTAATAGCACACTTGAAGTTGTACCAAGTTTTCCCTCTCGCTTTCCCTTTTTAGCACTTGATCGCGTTTTTGCCTTTCCTCACCAATTGGTAACAAATCTTGAAAACCACCATTCACCACTTGCACGCATTGCCTCAGATCATTTACCTATTAAAGCTTATCTTAACCTTGCTAATGCGATAAACATGCTTAAAAAATAAATGAAAAAAGTTAATGAGCCTCATCCCAATTTTGAGCCGTCATGACTTTCACTTCAAGGGGTACAGATAAAGATAAAACCGGCATTGTAGCATTTTCCATAACATTTTTAACAACAGCCATGGTTTTTTCACTCTCCTCTTCTGGTACCTCAAAAATCAGTTCATCATGCACTTGAAGTAACATGTTTGCTGATAGATTTTTTTCTTTTAAAGCATCTTCCATCTGTATCATGGCGCGGCGAATAATATCGGCCGCAGAACCTTGAATGGGAGCATTGATAGCCGCTCTCTCATTAAAAGAACGAATTTTTACATTCTTTGCTTTTATTTCTGGATAATGGATACGACGTCCAAAAATTGTTTCTACATAACCATTTTCACGTGCAAAGCTTTTAGTTTTTTCCATATAATCTTTAATTCCCGGAAATCTTTCAAAATAAAGTTGAATATAACGACCTGCTTCTTGGCGTGAAATTCCTAATTGATTGGCCAATCCAAAAGCTGAAATACCATAAATAATACCAAAATTAATCGCTTTTGCACGCCGTCGTGTATCTGAAGGCATTCCCTCTATCGCAATGCCAAACATTTCTGACGCCGTTATAGCGTGAATATCATGTCCTTTAGCAAAAGCTTCTTTTAATGCTTTTATATCCGCAATATGGGCAAGAATACGCAATTCAATCTGACTATAATCTGCCGAAAGTAACACATGTCCTTTGGGAGCAATAAAAGCTGTGCGAATTTTACGCCCTTCCACGGTCCGTACCGGAATATTTTGTAAATTTGGTTCTGATGATGATAACCGCCCCGTTGATGTTGTTGCCAAAGAATAATTCGTATGAACACGTCCGGTTTTTGGTAAAATATAAGAAGGCAAAGCATCTGTATAAGTCGATTTTAGTTTTGTAAGCTGGCGCCAATCAATAATTTTACGTGGCAAAATATGACCTTCAGCTGCCAATTCTTCTAAAGTCTGTGCAGAAGTTGACCACTGCCCCCCCTTAGTTTTGGCTCCTCCAAGCAATCCCATTTTACCAAAAAGGATATCACCCAATTGCTTTGGTGAAGCAAGATTGAATTTCTCATCCGCGAGTTGATAAATTTCCTCTTCTAAAAGAGTAGCAGCTTGCGCTAATTCTCCTGAAAGACGCAATAAAATCTGCTTATCAATAAGAATTCCACGTTCTTCCATTCTTGCGAGAACTTCTATGAGCGGTCTATCAAGACGTTCATAGATTTTAGTCATTCCTTGAGCGACAAGCTGCGGTTTTAAAACTTGCCACAAACGCAGCGTTACATCAGCATCTTCAGCCGCATAAAGCGTTGCTTGTTTCAAATCTACTTGTGTAAAAGAAGTGATCTTTTTTCCATTATGTGTTAAATCTTTATAGGCAATTGGTGTATGTCCAAGCCAACGCTTAGATAAATCATCCATATTATGCGTTAATGTTCCAGCATCTAAAGCATAAGATAACAACATGGTGTCATCAAAACAACGCATTACGATGCCATATTGTTTCATCACTAACCAATCATATTTTACATTCTGACCAATTTTTAACACCGCAGAATCTTCCAATATTGGCTTTAAAAGTGCTAAAGCCTTCTCGGTTTTAATCTGTTCTGCAATACGTGCCCCTCCCAAAAGATCATCTTCTCCCCCTTCAACATGTTCAAGAGGCACATAAGCCGCTTTTTCTGGCTGCAATGCTAAGGAAAAGCCAACAAGCTTTGCTTGCATAGGATCAAGGGAAGTTGTTTCTGTATCAAATGCAAAAAAGCCTTGCTCTTCTGCTTGCCATAACCACTCTTTCAAAACGCCTTCATCAAGAATCGTTGTGTAAGCATCTCTTGTAATTTTTTGAGTTAGTGCTTGATCTTTGCGTTTTTCTGCTAACTGTTGTGGAGAATTCTCAGAAAAGTTATGAGGAAGTGTGCTATCTTCTTTTTTTACAGTAGAATCACGCTCCTTTTCAGATTTTTCCCACTCAACAGCTATATCAAGGGCATCAATAGCTGCTGCATCACATGATGTTGCTTCTGCCACGCGACGCGTGAGTGTTGAAAATTCCATTGCTTTCAGAAAACCAATTAAACGCGGGCCATCTTGGGGTTCTAAAATAAAATCATCTAAATTATTATTTACAGGGACATCTGTTTTAAGCCGAACGAGTTCACGAGAAATTTTAACTTGTTCACTATAAGCTTGAATATTTTCACGTCGTTTTGTTTGTTTAATTTCAGTCACACGTTGTAATAAAAGATCAAGAGAATCAAATTGATTCAATAATTGCGCAGCAGTTTTTGGACCAATGCCTGGAATACCTGGTACATTATCGGTTGTATCTCCAATTAATGCTTGTAAATCGATCATCTTTTCAGGAGGAACACCCCATTTCTCTATAACTTCTAAGACACCTATATGTTTGTCTTTCATTCCATCATACAAGGATACATGCTTATTGACGAGTTGCATAAGATCCTTATCAGAAGAGATAATCGTTGTTTTTGCACCAACTTTTGTTGCTAATGTTGCATAGGTCGCAATTAAATCGTCTGCTTCAAATCCTTCCTTTTCAATACAAGGCAAATTAAAAGCCTTTGTTGCTTGGCGTATTAACGCAAATTGAGGAATTAAATCTTCGGGAGGTTCAGAGCGATTCGCTTTATACTGAGGGTAGATTTGTTTTCGAAAAGTATCAGATGAATAATCAAAAATAACAGCAAAGTGTGTTGGAATAATACCTGTCGCTGTGTTACGAGCATCACAGAGTAATTTCCATAACATATTACAAAAACCAGCTACTGCTCCTATAGGAAGTCCATCCTTTTTACGTTTTAAAGGCGGTAAAGCATAGTAAGCACGAAAAACATAGCCTGATCCATCAACCAACAAAAGATGATCTGTTGCTTTCATGACAATTTTATTTCTCCATTTCAGCTAAAAAAACACATTCCCCTTATATATTTTTTTCACTTTTATTTTATTTTTTTCATTTTGCCTCTAAAAAGCCATTTTTTCTTTTCATAAGACATGAAGTCGTTACATTTTATATTACGTACCTAGAGCTTTTCTTTGCTGTTACAGGATTAATAGCTTTCATTTTGCTCCTCCTATGATAGCTGAGGTACGATGTAGCGACAAGGTCGTTGTGGTGTTCCCCTCCCCACAACGACCGTTTTTTTTGATATCCGTATTTTATTTTTAGAAAAAAGATAGGGATATTATTCATGAATTTTGAAATTATTCCACAGAGCTTTTTCACCCATTTTATTGATAAAATCAGCATGTAACTTTTTTTCCTGTGCACTCAATCTTGAAGGTAAAGCCTGCGGACGAGATTTAACTGCATAAGGTGTATCTTTATCATTTTTAGTATGTTCATTAACACTTCTTTTGTTCTCAAAACCCAATGTACCCTGCTTTCCACCAATTAGTTCAATATAAACATCGGCGAGAATCTCTGCATCAAGCAAAGCACCATGAAGAACACGATGACTATTATCAATTCCAAAACGTTTGCATAAAATATCAAGAGAATTAGGACCCATAGGAAATTTACGCCTTGCCATAGCCAATGTATCAAGAATATTATCAACACTAATAAGCGGCTTATTGACGCGTTTTAATTCTGCATTAATAAAACCTATATCAAAACTTGCATTATGGGCAATCATTGTTGCGCCATTGATAAATTCCAAAAATTCATCAGCAATATCGCTAAAGCTTTTTTCATTTTTTAGGCGTTCATTGGTCAATCCATGGATCGCTATAACTTCATCAGGAATGATAACACCTTGTGGATTCAAATAAACATGAAATCGGCGTCCTGTAAGATAACGATCAACCATCTCCACACAACCGATTTCGATTATGCGATCTTTTTCTTTATCTAAACCTGTTGTTTCTGTATCAAAAATAACTTCACGCATGATTTCAATTCTTTAGTAAATTTTTTATCACGTACAAAACCTGTCTACGTGTATTCTCTAAATCTTTTCCTGTATCAATAATAAAATCTGCACGTTTACGTTTTTCTTCATCAGACATTTGCCTGGCATCAATAAAAGAAAATTTTTCTTCATTCATATCTTGGCGAATCATCGCACGTGCTTTTTGTATTGCTCGTGGCGCAGAGACAACAACAATACTGTCTACACGTTTTTCACCATTTGTTTCAAAAAGAAGTGGAATCTCAAGAACAACTAATTCCTTTTCCTGTTGGCGTGCTGTCTCAATAAATTCTTTTTCTTTTTTTTGCACTAAAGGATGTATTATTTTTTCTAAAATTTGTAATTTTTCACGATCATTTATCAAAATTTTAGAAAGCTTTAGGCGGTTAACCTTTCCATCCTCAACAACATTGGGAAATATATGTGCTATGAGTGATACAGCTGGTTCACTCTTATAAAGTTGATGTACTGCTTCATCAGCGTTAAAAACAGGAATATCCGCTTGCTTGAAAAAATCAGCAACTGTTGATTTTCCCATAGCAATTGATCCGGTCAACCCTATGATTTTCATTCCACCTTTTCACCCATATCCTGTAAAATTGCTGCTCGTAATGCTTTTGTAACCTGTGGTCTTATTCCAAACCAGAGTTCAAATCCTAAAACAGCCTGATGTAAAAGCATACCAAGCCCATCAACAGTCCTTAAACCATGTGCTTTTGCTTGTTGTAGAAAAGGCGTTAGCAATGGTGTGTAAACAATATCTGTTACCAATGCCGTTGTTTTTGCTTTATGAAAATCACAAAAAAAAGAAGTTTCTTTTTCCTCAGATAGAGTTGTCATACCTATAGAAGTCGTATTGACAATTAAATCAGCTTGGTAAAGTATTTTATCTGTATTCTGCCAATCGTGAACTTCCACAGGTTTTCCGAAATGCTGTGCTAAATCTTCTGCCCGCCCCTTTGTACGATTAACTAAGCAAATGCGTTCAAATCCACGTTCTTTTAAGGCGTATAGAACAGCACGTGCAGCACCACCTGCCCCAAAAATAACTGCTGTTTCTCCCACCCAATCAGGAGCAAAATCATCAAGATTCGCACTAAAACCATAAGAATCACTATTTGTGGCACAAAGTTTATTTCCTTCATACCAAAGCGTATTAACAGCACCGATCATTGTTGCTACATCATCTTTATAATTTGCTAAATGAAACGCTTCCTGTTTATGGGGTAGCGTGATATTCCCTCCACAAAACCCCCTTTTTTTTATAGATGTGAAAAAATCTCTAAATTCTTCAGATGTTACTTCTTGTGCAATATACTTGCCTTGCAGGTTATATTGTTTAAGCCAAAAATTATGAATTTTTGGCGATTTTGAATGATGAATAGGAGCACCAACAACAAAAGCACATGGATCTCCTGTTGTTTCATGCTTTCTTATTAAATTAACCATCAATAACCCCTAAATGACGCAATTTTATGAGTAAGGGCAACAAAGGTAAACCAACAATGGTAAAAAAATCCCCATCAATTTTTTCAAAGAGTTGAATCCCTTCTCCTTCAATTTGATAGACTCCTACACTGTTAAAAACATCTGTTCCCACGCGCGCTAAATAACGTTCAATAAACTCTGATGAAAGAGGACGTACTGACATATGTGCACTAAAAGATTCTACCCAAATTTCCTGACCATTCTGAAATAAAGCGACTGCACTATGAAGAGAATGTTTTTTTCCTGATAAATCACGTAAACGCTGATGTGCTTCCTTACTATTTGTGACTTTATGAAGAACTTGACCTTCCAAATCAAGCACTTGATCGCAACCAATAACAAAAGCATCAGAAAAACGATTAGAAACATTTTTTGCCTTTGCACTCGCAAGAAAACAGCTGAGTTCTTTAGGAGTTTTTTCTTTTGCTTTTTTTTCTATTTCTCTTTCATCAAAAGAAGCTCCTTCAATCAAAAAATTTAAACCTGCTTTTTTTAATAATTGTGCACGATAAAAACTAAGAGATGCTAATATCAACCTATTTATAGCCATGAGACTCTTTCACTTTCCTTCACGAAATCGTGATAAAAGCTCAAATATTGCCGCTGCAGTTTCTTCAATAGAGCGCCTTGTCACATCAATAATGGGCCAACCAAAACGTTCGCAAATGCGTTTTGCATAGATTAATTCTTCAGCTATGTTAATACGATTTGTATAACTATCAAGAGCAAAACCTTCTCCCAAGTCACGATTTTGGCGAATATGTGAGATTCTTTCAGCTGAAGCAATTAAACCAATAATTAAAGAATTTTTTGCTTCCAAAAGAGCTTCTGGTAAATCAATACCTGGAATAAGGGGAACATTAGCTGTCTTAATTCCACGATTTGCTAAGTAGATACTTGTTGGCGTTTTAGAGGTTCTTGAAATTCCTACAAGAATTACATCCGCTTCAGATAAGCTACTGAAAGATTGTCCATCATCGTGCTCTATTGTAAAATCCAATGCCTCAATACGGCGAAAATAATCCGCATTAAGATCATGTTGTGCACTCGCACGTAAGTGAGTTGGCATCCCAAGATAAGATTGAAAAGCATTTAAAACAGGATGTAATATATCAATATAGGGAACTTTTATTTTTTCGCATCTTTTTTGAAGAAGAAGTTTAAGTTCTTCATCAATTATTGTGTAAAGAACAATACCAGGCTCTTGTTGTATTTCATCAAGAGCTTTTTGTAACTGTATTTTATTACGAATCATAGGATAGATATGCTCTGTTGCCTGAATCGTTGTATACTGGGATGCTACAGCTCTTCCAACAGAAATTAATGTCTCCCCCGTTGCATCAGAAAGCATATGTAAATGAAAGAATTTTTTTTCTTTTGTCACAAAAATTTTAACTCCTTGTTAAGACATGTGTATATATCCTTAACCTTTTTTATAAGACTAAAATTTAGAAAAAATCTTCCATTATTATACACAGATAAATCCCTTGTGATAATCTAAAACCTCTTTTAAGAGAAAAGAGGGGATAGTGCCTTTAAGATAGTGTTATTTCTATCCTTTTTTTCTTCTCTTCTGTGGATAAAATTGAGGACAAATAAAGTGTAAATAATAATTCACACTAAACACAGTTTTAAATAAAAATAATCCCTTTCTGTAATATAAATTTATTAATAAAAAGTTTTGGAAAAAATACTCTTGAACAACACTTTATGAATGCTATAAGTTAAAATTATATTTTTTATAAGATAATTAAAGTCCATATCGAATTTTATATTTTTTATGTAATATTCTTGATGCTATGCGAATAAATTTCATATAAATGGTACTTGCAGATTAAAAAAATTGAGTGTAAAATGTTTTTTTCTTGAGAATATTTCGTTCTATAAAATCTCCATAAATTGTTCAAGGTAATTCTCCCTTAATTTAAAGAGCATCTTTCATGCAAAAAATGAAACTACAAGAACTTAAAAGCAAAAATCCTGTTGAACTTGTTTCTTTTGCTGAAACATTAGAAGTTGAAAATGCCTCCCTAATGCGCAAACAAGAATTAATGTTTGCTATCTTGAAAAAACTTGCTCTACAAGATGTAGAAATTATCGGAGAAGGTGTTGTAGAAGTTTTACAAGATGGATTTGGATTTTTGCGATCTGCTGATGCTAATTATCTTCCAGGACCTGATGATATTTATCTTTCACCTGCACAAATTCAGTCATTTTCTTTAAAAACAGGCGATACCATTGAGGGTCCTATACGGAGTCCTAAAGAAGGGGAACGTTATTTTGCTCTTCTTAAAATTAATACCATTAATTTTGAAAAACCTGAAAAAATTCGTTATAAAATTCACTTTGATAATCTTACGCCTCTTTATTCAAATGAACGTTTCCAAATGGAGATACAAGATCCTACAGAGAAGGATATGTCGTCGCGCGTAATTGATTTGATATCTCCATTGGGAAAAGGTCAACGAGGACTTATTGTAGCGCCTCCTCGGACAGGAAAAACAGTTCTCCTTCAAAATATTGCGCATTCTATTACCACTAATCATCCTGAATGTTATCTTATTGTTCTTTTAATTGATGAACGGCCAGAAGAAGTTACTGATATGCAACGTTCCGTAAAAGGAGAAGTTGTTTCTTCTACTTTTGATGAACCAGCTATACGTCACGTACAAGTGGCTGAAATGGTTATTGAAAAAGCTAAACGCCTCGTTGAATATGGTCGTGATGTTGTTATTCTTCTTGATTCGATTACACGTTTGGGGCGCGCCTATAATACGGTTGTTCCTTCCTCTGGTAAGGTTTTAACAGGTGGTGTGGATGCAAATGCCCTACAGCGTCCTAAACGTTTTTTTGGTGCAGCACGCAATATTGAAGAAGGTGGGTCTTTAACTATTATTGCCACAGCTTTGATTGATACCGGTAGTCGTATGGATGAGGTTATTTTCGAAGAATTTAAAGGAACAGGTAATTCGGAAATCGTTCTTGATCGAAAAGTTGCTGATAAGCGTATTTTCCCTGCTATGGATATTTTGAAGTCAGGAACGCGTAAGGAAGAGCTTTTAGTAGCACGGCAAGATTTACATAAAATTTTCGTACTTCGCCGTATTTTAGCACCTATGAATGTAACGGATGCAATTGAATTTTTGATTGATAAATTAAAACAAACGAAAAACAATAGTGAATTCTTTGATTCAATGAATACATAGAAACATCAAGTTTTTTTTGGGAAATATTAAGTTTTTTTGTTAGGATACATCCTGTGGATACAATCTTTGCTGTTTCGAGTGGATTGTTGCCTTCAGGGGTTGCGGTCATTCGGCTTTCTGGTCCTCATGTTGTAAATGTTGTTAAAACGCTTTGTGGTTGTTTGC
>NZ_LR607322.1:0-876 GCF_902162175.1 Bartonella saheliensis | reverse complement strand
CACAAGGGAATGCGTATTACCAAGGAGCAAGCAGAAGAAATCCTTTGTGAAGACTTAAAGCAATTTGAGAAGGCGGTAGAGCAATCTGTAACGGTTTCGTTAACGGATAGCCAATTCGCGGCATTGGTGTCGTTTTGTTATAATGTAGGCACCAAAGCGTTTCGTCAATCGACATTGTTGAAAAAGCTTAATCAAGGGGATTATGAAGCTGTTCCGGTGGAATTACAAAAATGGAATAGGGTAGGAGGTAAGCGTCTTCAAGGCCTCTCCAACCGTAGAGCAGCAGAAGCAGGGCTATGGGCAAAGGGTTCTTATGTTTCTTCGAATTATCAAACAGTGGAAAGCAAGCCTCGAACCGGTCTTTTAAAATTAGAGGCGCTTGCCCCGATTATAGGATCTTGTTCAGGCTTTGGAGGTCTTTTGGTAGGCAATGGTCCGGTGCAATGGGCATTAGCAGGGATTATGGTCTTAGCGGCGCTTACAGGCATAGTGATTGTATCCAAGCGCTTTAAGGAACAGCGCTTATGATTGATTGGTTGCAAAGAAACCTCTCCCTTCTGTTAACGGCTTTAGCCGTTTTTTTTATAGCTTTGGCGAAAGCCTTTCACTTAGGAAAACAAAGCGAGCGACACAAGCAGGTAGAGAATGCTTTAAAGGCATCAACAACACGTCTTGAGGTAGAAAATGAAGTTAATCAAAAAAGTGATGGTGGTGTTCGGGCTGCTTTGTCTGGTTGGTTGCGGGACAAATAGGTCAGTTTCTTGTGTTGGTTGGTTGCCCATTTATTTGGATAAGCGGGATGTTTTGGTCATCAGTTCCAATCTAGCCAGAGATATATTGAAGCATAATCAACAGGGAGCACGCTCATGTGGTTGG
>NZ_LR607321.1:0-963 GCF_902162175.1 Bartonella saheliensis | reverse complement strand
GAGCCTCACCCTTTTCATCAACCTGAGATAATTGATAGCTTGGACCCGTAAAGACACCTTCTTTAAAGGATGCTTCTCCTCCTAAGAATTGCGCCACATCTTGAGAGATTGTATTAATCTGACCTCCTGTAACCGCATCATGGGACCCACTGGCAATCTTACCATCGGCAACATTATGCAAACCAACAGGGGCAGAACCCTTACCTTTTCCAAAGGTCACACTGGTGTAATCAATTTTTCCATCTGTCTTTTTATCATAAAGAACAACAGCTGAATCTTCTGATTGAAGAATGTTAGAAAGATCCTTCAATCCTTTATCAAATTGCTCTTTGTTAATGGCTTCATTATCATTGACTGCTGCCTTAACTCCAGAAAGCGTACGATCTGCTTTATCTTTGTTAGCGATATTGATTTCGCCACCCTCTTTTTCTGCACCTATCTTGATACGGCCTGTTTCATCCTGTTTAACAAGGCTATCACCTTCTACTTTGGTAATTGCGTTATTAATCTCATTGGTAATCTTATTTTGAACATTCGTGAAAGACGTACCAACTCCAGCTAAAGCATCCGCTACATTCTTATAGCTTTCTTCTCCAGAGCCACCATCATCCTTAACTGTCTTCACTTTGAAAGTTGGATTAGTCCATTTTCCTTTATCATCATAGCCAGATCCGCCACCAAAATAGGTCGCAAGCTGCTCGTTCATCAAATAAAGTTGTCCACCCGTAACTGCATCCGTGGAACCCTTAGTAACATCACCATTCAAAATATGCGTGATCTTACTCTCTTTTCTTAAATCACCTTCTCCATGTTGCGCACTAAAGGCATGATCATCCTTGCTCCATAATAAAGCATCACCTTTAACTTCTTTATTAATGTTGTCTAACTTTTCATTAAAGTTATTAACAACGTTATTCAGATGTGTGTTCACATTTGTGAAGTTCGTATCAATACCTGCAAAAG